>CAZAOR010000358.1:0-9107 GCA_964486805.1 uncultured Sediminibacterium sp.
TTTATCCGGCAGATGAACCGGGACTACAGGCGCGCGGCCCTGGCTGACGCGGCGGGATAACGGTTTTCTCCTCCCGTTCTCCTTTCGTTCCCCGGCACGGAAACTGCATCGCACCCCGCCGAATGGCTCACCGCATCCTCCAGGAACCCGCCCCCGGCGCAGCAGTTCTTTGCCATCGCGGTGATCCGGTGACCGTCACTTTGCAAACACCGTCCGGCGGCACGGCGTGGCTGCGCACGAACGCGCTGGCGTCAGCCACCCGGCGGGCGGAGGCGATCGATGCGGTGGAAAACGGCACGCCGCGCCCGGGGCAGGACTGGCAGGATCTGCCCATGACCCGGCAAATCGAGGGCCGGTGGTTCTGCGAATTGGTGCTGAGCGATTCAGGATGTTTTGAGGCCAAAGCTTACTGGCTGCCTGACAACACGGATACTCCACTGTGGGCTGAAGGCGGATGCGGCAATCTCCGCCTGAAAGTGCAGCCCGCATGGACCGCGGCCCGGTGCTCCATTTATTCCGCCTTCGTCCGCATGTTTCGTCCGGCGGTGCCGGAGGAACCCGCTGCGGTCGCCTCGCTGGACGCCACGGGCTGGACGGTCATTCCATCTTCCGGAACCTTTCGCGCACTGACGGATGCACTGCCGCAGATTATCGACACCATGGGCTTCCGGGTGGTGATGCTGCTGCCGCCGTTTCCGGTGCCCACCACCCATGCCCGCATGGGCCGCTATGGCCCGATGGTACAAATTGGTGATACCGGCAATGAGGACGATAAACCCCGATTTGCGAAGCTCAAACCTTCCCAGAGCATTGAAACCATCACCCTTGAAGAAGCGATGCAATTATTCGCATTGCCGCGGGTATTGGGAGAATGGGAAGGACAGGAACTAGCTGTGAATATCGGTCGTTTCGGACCCTATATCAAACTGGGCGATCAGTTTATCTCTATCCCCCGCGGAGAAGACCTCTATGAAATGGAGCTCGACCGTGCCATTGAACTGATTCGCGAAAAGCAGGCAGCCGATGCCCCCATCGGTTATTACCAGGAATTACCCGTTACCAAAGGCAAGGGTCGCTTCGGTCCGTTTATCAAATGGAATGATATTTTCATCAATGTGCCCAGGGCTTATGCATTCGATCATTTAACCCAGCAAGACATGGAGGAACTGATTGAAAAGAAACTGGAAAAAGAAGCCAACCGTTTTATCCGCCAGTGGCCAGAAGAAAAGATATCCATAGAGAACGGGCGCTGGGGTCCCTTTATCCGTTTCCAGAAAAAGATGCTGAAACTGGGCAAGAACAAGGAGGGTAATAAATACACGCCGGAAGAATTGGCTGAGATTGAATTAGACACCGTTAAATCCATGATAGCGGAACAGGTGCCGGGTGCTTTCCAGCAGAAAAAAGCAGCCGCAAAGAAATCAGTCACAAAACGGAAAACGAAGAAAGAAAAATAAAGCGGAAGGGGCAGCCCGTTGAAAAGTCAGGATAATGCCCGGAAAACGGGGATCATACCGGCAAAGGCAAACAACCGTGCACTGCTGCCAAAGAAAATAGACACCGTCTTTATAGTCGTAATATGCCAGCCCGGTTAATCGTATCTGCCCATCTGGCGAAGAAAGCGTACATGAGCCCTTACTGCTTTGCGCATGGTGGGGTATTCAATATACTGCAGTTGGTATTCTACACAAACACTGCGCACGATCTTACTGATGGCAGGATAGTGAACATGCGATATCTTCGGAAAGAGATGGTGCTCTATCTGGAAATTCAATCCCCCCACGAGCCAGCTAACCAGTTTATTGCGGGTAGCAAAATTGGCCGTTGTTTTGATCTGATGTGCGGCAAATTCATCCGCTAACTGATTGGTCTGCACATTGGCAACCGGAAACTCCGTATGTTCAACGGTATGGGCCAACTGAAAAACGATGCTGAGCACAAAGCCAGCCACCGAACTCATCACCAGGAAACCAATCAGCCAATCGAACCATCCCACACAATAAATCGGGATTACAATAAATGCAACAGCATGGTAAAGTTTAACCAGCCAGAACTCCAGGTGATCCCGCAACTGCATTTTTTTCAGGGGAACATTGCCGATCTTACCAGTGAAATATTTCCGGTAATCCGAGAAGAACAGCCAGAACATATAAAGCATCATATAGAGCAGCCAGAAATAAACATGCTGGAAGCGATGCAGTTTGTATCGTTTCTGGGAAGGTGCCATCCGCATCAGTATACCGATTTCAATATCATCATCCACTCCGTCAACATTGGTAAAACTGTGGTGAATCATGTTATGTTTCATATTCCACATAAAATGATTGGCGCCCAATAAGCTGATGGAAGAAGCGGCAACCCGGTTCATCCATTTGTATTTACTGAAACTGCCATGGCTCCCGTCATGCATCACATTGAAACCGATACCGGCAACAAGTCCGCCCAGGATCACGCATTCCAGCAAGGCCAGGTACCAGACCGGCGTCCATAGCAGTAGCTGTATATAAAGAATAACAAAACTCAAGACCATGATCAGCGCCTTGGTAAAAAGACGGGGATTGCCCGTACCATCAATACCTTTCTCATCAAAATACGCCTGTACTTTCTTTCTGAGATCTGTGTGAAGGGATCGAGCAACGGTGGGAAACTTGGGGATGGCAAACTGTGACATAATGCATTTCAGAGGGAGCAAAAATAATGTTTTCACGGGAGTCGGCACGGATTATTTTCTATCTGAAACCGCCGGTAACGTACAGATGTTAATATTATTATCCGATTTTAACAGGATGTATCCACAAATGCTGGAAAACTTGCCATTGCCTGATAACCAAAATTTAATTTAGGTTGAGGTGTAAACCGGGAATTCCCTGTTGGAATTAATGAGACCCCTCTATGGAGGAAACCCGTGAAATGAATGCGCTGTTCACCCTGATCGATGATCCGGATGAAGAAGTTTACTCTACCGTTTCGGAGAAGATCGTTGCCTACGGCAAGAATATCATCCCCAATCTGGAACATCTCTGGGAAAATACACCCAGTGAGGATGTGCAGGAGAGGATCGAGATGATCATTCACCACCTGCACTACACCGATTTGCGGAAAGATTTCAGTGAGTGGAAAAACAGCGGTTACCAGGACCTGCTATTCGGCGCACTTCTGGTAGCCAAATTCCAGTACCCCGACCTGCATACCACGCCCGTTATCCAGGACGTGGAGAAGATCCGCCGGAATATCTGGCTGGAGTTGAACAGTTTTCTCACCCCGTTGGAACAGGCCAATGTGCTGAGCAATATCATTTTCAACCATTACCGGTTGAAGGGCTCTGAAGTGAATTATAGCCAGCCGGATGAGTTTTTCCTGCATAAAGTACTCGAAACCCGCAAGGGCAATTCCCTCACCAATGGGATTCTGTACCAGATCATGTGCGATCTCCTGGATATCAAAGCCAGGATCATCCATATACCGCGGCAGTGCATCCTGGCATTTTATCATTCAGATTATGATCCGCACACCTATACCGGGCATCCCCAGGATAAAATACATTTCTTCGTGGATGCCACCAGCGGGCAGGCTTTCTCACACCGGGATGTAGAAAACTATTTCAAGCGGATCTCCGTTCCGCCTACACCGCATTACTACAAACCACAAACCCACACCCGCATCATCCAGATACTCCTGGAAGAAACAGCCAAATGCTTTGATCAGCCCAACAGCCGATACAAACAGGAAGAATTGCGGCGCCTGGCGGATCTGCTGGATCAATAAATCATCCTTTCAGCCAGCTTATACGAGTGCAGCTTCCAGGGTAATTTCCATATGATATGCCTTGCTCACGGGGCAGTTGGCCTTGGCATCAGCCGCACAGGCCTGGAATTGTTCGGCACTGATACCCGGCACTTTGGCTTTTACCGACAAATCCGAGCGATTGATCACGCCGTCAACCAGCGAAATCGTGCAGGTTGTTTCGAGCGTATCCGGTGTAAAACCGGCTGCCCCCAGTACAAAGCTCAGCTTCATGGTAAAACAGCCGGCATGGGCCGCCGCCATCAGTTCTTCCGGATTTGTGCCTACCCCCTGCTCAAACCGGGAGAGATAGGAATACTGGGTTTGCTGGAGTACCGTGCTCTGGGTAGTAAGATGTCCGTTTCCTTCTTTGCCGGAACCATTCCAAACAGCAGTTGCAGTGCGTTTCATGTGTGTTAAGTATTTAGATTTGATGAAAAATAAACATGATCAGTTGGACTGATTTTGAAAAACTTGATATCAGATCCGGAACGATTCTGGAAGTTAAGGATTTCCCGCAAGCCAGGAAACCTGCTTACCAGTTGCTGATCGATTTCGGTCCGATGGGGATTAAAAAATCCTCCGCGCAAATTACACATCACTACCGAAAAGAAGAACTAACCGGCAGGCAGGTGGTTGCGGTTGTTAATTTTCCGGTGAAACAGATCGGGCCTTTTTTCAGCGAATGCCTGGTTTTAGGCGTCTATGACAGCCAGAATCAGGTAATTTTACTGGCACCGGATAAACCCGTTGAAAACGGACAACGCATCGGCTGATGAGCGAACTGCATTATACCTATTATGAGAGCCCCATCGGACTGCTGAAAATCGGCGGAACGGATACGTATATTGGTGAACTCAGCTATGTCGACAACCAGGATCAGCTAACTTATGGCGAACCAGGCATATCGGAAGTCATGCATCAATGTACCGAACAATTGATCGAGTATTTTCATGGGACGCGGCGTCATTTTGATATCCCGGTACACCAGGATGGCACGGATTTCCAGACAAAAGTATGGGGCGAATTAATGGGTATTGCCTACGGCAAAACCATCAGTTATATGGATCTGGCCAAAAAATTAGGCGACCCGAAAGTCATCCGGGCGGCCGCCAGCGCCAATGGCAGGAACCATATCGCCATCATCGTACCCTGTCACCGGGTGATCGGCAGCGATAGCTCACTGGTAGGCTTTGCCGGCGGAAAATGGCGCAAAAAATGGCTGCTCGGCCACGAATTCCGGATCGCGCATGGTGTACAAACCCTTTTCTGATTATCCGGCTGTTTATACCGGCCAATCCTTAACAAATCCTGAAAATGATCTGCTGCACATAGGAATACAATATTTTTACAACCATGCGATACGGGTGGATTTTATGCTTGGGGATCTGTTTCTGCAGCAAAAGCTGGGGACAGTCCTGTACCACCCTCGGACAAAACCCCTATACGGCCTTTCCTGTTTGCGGCACCAAAGTATTTTCACAAAGTTCGGTACCTGCTTGCGGCGGCAGAAGTCTGCCGACACCTTGTGGCAATGACGGCGCCGCTTATGGCGACCTCAATCCCTTCTGGTATAAGTTTACCTGTTATACTACCGGCACGCTTGGATTCATCATCACCCCTAACAACCTCGGAGATGATTATGACTGGCAGCTTTTCGATATCACCGGTCGTAACCCTGCTGATGTGTATACCGATAAATCCCTGATCGTATCCGCTAACTGGTCGGGCTCCTATGGGGTAACAGGCGCTTCACCGGCAGGACAGCATGCTTATGAATGCGCTTCGCTGCCCGAACAGGGCATTCCCACTTTCAGTACCATGCCAACCATCCTTGCCGGGCATGACTACCTGTTGCTGGTGAGTCATTTTACCAGTACCAATCAAAGCGGTTATACCCTCTCTTTCCCCAGTGGAGCCCAGGGTGGAACTGCAAGCATTGTAAATCCGGTAGTACCGGAAGTATCCAACGCTTACGGCATTTGTGATGGCACTGCTATTATGCTGAAGCTGAACAAAACAGTCAACTGTAATAGTATTGCTGCCGACGGATCCGATTTTTCCGTGAGCGGTCCGGTGCCTGTTTCCATTGCTTCCGCTACCGGCAACAACTGCAGTAATGGTTTTGATTCCGACTCTATCCTGCTTAAATTAAATACCGTGCTGGCACCAGGTACTTACAATATCATTGCCAAAAACGGAACAGACGGAAATACAGTGGTGGACAATTGTGCCAATAGCCTCGCTGCCGGTACGGTTGCCACGATCAAATTTGTACCAGCCACCCCAACGCCGATGGATAGCATCGTGCCCGTTGTATGCGCTACCGATACCCTACAGCTGGTTTTCAGTAAACCTATGCAATGCAGCAGTATCGCCGCGGATGGATCAGATTTTCGTATTACCGGACCCGCACCGGTTGCCATTAGCAAAGCTTTTGGTATTTGCAGCAATGGCGTCAGCACCGTCATCAGCCTGGTGCTTAGCGCTCCGATCCGAACAAACGGCAATTTTACCATCCTGCTACAAAATGGCAGCGATGGTAATACCCTGGTTGATGAGTGCAGCGAAGTAACTCCTGCCGGCTCCACCCTTACCTTCACAACCCAATATATCACAACGGCCGATTTCCAGAGCATCGTATCCCCCGGCTGCAAAAAAGATACACTCACGCTCAGTCACAATGGGTATGGGGGCACCACAAACTGGGTGTGGTCCCTTGATTCAGCCGTTATCAGTACCCAACAGAATACCCAATTTATTTCAAATGCCTTTGGTACCTATCTGGTGCGGCTGCAGGTCAGCAATGGTGTATGCAGCGATGCGGCTACATCGCAGGTGGTTCTGCCGGATAATACGATCCGCGCCGGTTTCAGCGTAACCGATACGCTTTGCCCGGGCGATACATTGCATTTCACTGACCGGAGCAGTGCCAATGCGGTCGGTTGGGAATGGCATTTTGGAAATGGCTTTGTCAGTTACCAGCAGGCACCTGCTGCACAGTATTACCCAACCGGCAACCGGCGATCGAATTTCACAGCGTGGCTGGCTGTCAAAAATAATCTCGGCTGCGCAGACACGGCTTTCCATATCATCGCGCAGTTTCCCAACTGCTATATCGCGGTTCCCTCCGCATTTACACCCAACGGTGATGGCCTCAACGACTATCTCTATCCATTGAATGCGTTCAAGGCTGTAAGCTTGATATTCCGGGTTTATAACCGTTACGGGCAAGTTGTATTTGAAACCAGGGACCCCTCCAAAAAATGGGATGGCAGCATCAACGGGCAGGCGCAGCCCAGCGGCACTTTTGTATGGACACTCGAGTACACAGACCGGGATACGGGGCAAAAGGTATTCCAGAAAGGAACAACCGTACTGATCCGTTGACTATCCGCCCAGATCTTCTCCGGAAAAGCCCATCGGTAATAAATGCCTGCTTTCCGGGATCACCCAAACAGCACCTGTTTGTCCGCCCAAAATCAACCGAATGGATTGGGCAAAGCGGTTTTCCATTTCAACCAGGGACTGCCGGCAAATTCCGCAAGGTGTTACCGGGCGGTTACTGGCCACTGTATCTGATTGGTAGCTGATGGCAATATCCAGTACCGCCACGCCGGGATAAAGCGCTGCCGCCGCAGATAAAAGTACCCGTTCTGCACAGATGCCTGCGGGATAACTCGCATTTTCCTGGTTGGTTCCACGGATGATCTCCCCATTTTTCATACGGGCTGCTGCACCCACCCGGAAACGGGAATAAGGCGCATAAGCATCCTGGGTTGTTTCACGGGCAATCCGCAGTAAATCGGCATCGGCTACCGGGAGTTCGGATATCGAATGATACCGTTCATACGCAAACTGAAAACATTGCTGCTCCATACTGTGCAGGTTTAAAAAAAAGTCCTCAAAGTAATTACTTTGAGGACCCCTTATCGGCAGTGAAAGATAGATTATTTTATGATACGGAACAAGCGGCTCCATCGCGGTCCCTTATTCCAACTGAACCAGATCAGGGATGCTTCACCCACAATATTGGTTTCGGGTACAAAGCCCCAGTAACGGCTGTCCTGGCTTTCATGGCGGTTATCGCCCATCATCCAGTAGTAATTGTACTTCGTGGTATAGCTGGTCACTTCCTTTCCGTTCAGGATATATTTTCCGTTCACTTCATCCAGGGTATTGTGTTCATAGGTAATGATGAGGCGACGGTATATATCAATCGTATGCGGATTCAGCGGCAATACATCTCCTTTCCTGGGAATGCGCAGGGGGCCGTAGTTATCAATGGTCCAGGGATAATCCACTTCATCATACGGGAAAGTCGTACCTACCTGGGTATTCACATACCTGGTTACAGATACTACATTGGGTAATCTTTTTACCCGGGCCATTTCAACAGGGGTCATGTTGATGAGCAGGGTATGTGTATTGGCGTCGAAAACATGGTATTGATCACCCGGATTATCCATATCAATGCCCAGCGAGTCCCTCAGGAAATCGTCCGGCAGATTTGTTCCATTCGTCACCACAACATATTCGGTTTGGGAAGATGGCGGAAGAAAGGCCTGCCGGTTGTTCACATAGAGATAGCTGTCCTTTACCTGGATGGTATCACCGGGTATTCCCACACATCGTTTAATGTAGTTGTCGGTTTTATCCATCGGGTGAACCAGGATGGGGTATTGCGCTTTCAAGGCCTCCCGGTCACCTTTGAATTCAAACCGGAGCACATCATAATACGGGCGGGCGCTGCCATAATCCGGCAGGTTGATGATGGTATCCCCGGCCGGGAAATTAAACACCACCACATCATTCCTTTGCACCTGCTTGAAAGCAGGCAGTCTTTTATACGATAACTGCACCGCTTTGATATAGGAAGGGGTCGTTACCGAAAAGGGCATGGTATTGTGTACGAAGGGAAAAGAAACAGGGGTTTGCGGAATACGCGCCCCATAGGTCATTTTATTCACAAAAAGGAAATCATTGATCAGCAGGGTCTTTTCCATACTGCCGGTCGGTATCACATAGGCCTCAAAAATAAAGGTGCGGATAAGCGTGGCCGCGATGACGGCAAATATGGCGGCATCCAGCCATTCGCGGGCAACGGACTTTTTGTATTTGGCCACGCCTTCGGCCCCGATGAAGCGGTCCTTTTTATTGTACCCCAGGTAAGGAAAATAAAAGACCGGCAGCAGGGCTGCCAGGGCGTGCTCATAGACTTTGTATTTGCCGAAGGTTTTCACGAACTCGATGTAAATGCCCATGGTGATGAACCAGCCCACGATGGGAATGAGCTGCCACCACACCCAATGCCCTGGCCTTTT
>CAZAOR010000359.1:0-2556 GCA_964486805.1 uncultured Sediminibacterium sp.
GATCGCCGGTGGTGACGCCGAGCGACTTCAATACATTCGCTGCCTTGCACACCTCGCGATGCAGTTGCGCGTAGGTAAGGGTCCGTTGCTCGAATACACCATTGGTAGTTGGCTCTCCCTCCCAGATCAGCGCCGCCTTGTTCTTGCGGTGCGTAGTGAGATGCCGATCGAGGCAATTGAACGAGGCATTGATCTTGCCGCCGGTAAACCACTTTGCGAAGGGTGCTTTCCATTCCAGCACGTTCTTCCACGGCTTGAACCATGCGAGTTCTTCCGCCTGCTTGGCAAAGAACTTCTCGGGGTCCTTGATGCTGGCGCGGTACATCTTCTCATATTGCGAGAGCGAGTTTAGCCGGGCTTTCTCGGCAAACTGCTTCGATGGCTTAAAGAGCCGCTTCTCGGCAAGAATAGACTCGATGCTGCCCGCAGACTCCGAACGCGCAGACTCTGCACGTGTAGACTTCGCACGCACAGACCCCGAACGCGCAGGTTTTGCTGACGACTTCCTCACAGGCGATTTTGGCGATGACTTTAACATACTGCAAAAATAACCAATAAAAGGACGATTGTCGCCGATTATGGGGAATAGGTATACAGGGGATATGCTATGGGGAATAGGTACCAATGCGCGTTACCGATGCGTCTAAAGTCCCCTCACGTAGTACTCAGCCAGGGGACACCATAATTTTTCAACGAACAAGGATCACTACTGTCTTTGTAGTTAAGCGTCACCACGGTATCCATCGGGATAAGCAGGGCGTGTACACAAGGGGCTTCCTCCCACAAACGTCGTAGCGCAACCGGGTTCACGTACACACCAGCGATGCGCCGCCAAACCTCAGCCAGCACGAGCGAAACGCAGGGCCTCGCCTACGTGCTGTTTCTTCTTCAGTAACGGGATTTTAATGTAGGGCTCCGGCATAGGAGTACTCTAGCGGCCGGTGTGCAACCGTCGTACCCATTTCTTGGGACTGGGAAAAGCTCTCTGTACGTAAAAATAGAGAAAATGTTTCACGAAATATGATATAATTATCAAATTATCGCTTTCCTTGAAAACTACTTCTCCCCAACAGGTTGGCCCGACAGGTAAGACCGACAGGTAAACCCGGCAATAATCTTACCCCAAGTCCCATAATTCAGTACCAATCTCGGTAGTTCAATTTCAAGTCCGTCCCGTAATTTCGTAGAGTTAACTCGATGACGACCAATTGCCGATAGGTGAGCAATCGTCTTTCACTGTACACACGAACGAATGCTACCATGAAGAATAAGCTACTTTCCAGATCACTATTGCTCGTCCTTGTCCTGCTGGTCGCAGGCGGGGCACTCAGAGCGCAAATACCAAACAACATGGCGTATCAGCGCTATCTGACAAAGAATGGAGTCCCGCATACCGGCACCGCAAGGCTCGACATATTTATGTGGGACGCGCAGACAGGCGGAAATCAGATATGGAGCGAAAGCTTCTCGAACCCCCCGGTGCAGGTCACGCAGGGATATTATTCCGTGATGCTGGACTTTGGACCAAATAGCGGGCACTGGACCAACGGTGTTCAGAGCTTCAACAAAGCCTACTGGCTCGAGGTGCATATCGACGATAACGTGATGCAGAGAATACAACTCGCCGTTTCGCCATACGCATTTAACGCGCATATTGCGGATTCGGCAACGATGGCAGCGAATGCGTATCATTCAACGATCTCCGACTCTGCGATTCGAATACCACAAGCTCCGGTCGGAACAATCGTGGCGTACGGGGGGCAGGCATTTGGTGTACAGCAGGAAAAGTCGATGGGCTGGTATATGTGCGACGGTACCCTAATCTCTGCGACTGACTTTCCCGACTACAAGTCCCAAGTAGGGTCAATTTATGGCACAAACTTCAGTGGGGATTCTGTGTACCTTCCTGATCTTCGTGGACTCTTTCTGAGAGGGATCAATGGTTCACGAAAGGACACTCTCGCGGATCCTGATGCAAGTAATCGCATCGCATTAAATGGACATGGTTTAGCCGGTAATCAAATTGGAAGCGTGCAGTTGGATGCGCTCCAATCCCATGACCATGCCGCCTTGGGAAGGTATGGAATAAACGGAGGTAATCAAGCGACGGCATGGGCTTTCAATACCGATGGGGTTGGCAGTGCCACTCGCTCAGATGGTGCCTGGACTGCAAAGAGCGGCGGCGCCGAAACCAGGCCCAAGAATGCCTATGTCTATTGGCTTATAAAAGTGAGGTAGACCATGAAAACTCTTTTAACACTCACGTTTCTAGCGTTCGCTGCTGTGGCGGACGCGCAAGACACGAACGCCGTGATCTTTTGTAACGGTAGTTCGCAACTGACATTCGATGGCTATGGTGGGTATGGATTTGTCGGAGGAATGATTCAGCCGCCATTTCCGCCCTTAGCCGGTGTAAATGGTGGCGTGGAATCTCTCGAATTATCGAAAGCCACGCCGGTCTATCCGAATCCATCGAATGGGAGCTTCATCATCGATTGGCCCGATGCCTCGCCGCATGTTACTGCGAAGCTCTATGATGAGCGCGGAGTATTTGTG
>CAZAOR010000360.1:0-4399 GCA_964486805.1 uncultured Sediminibacterium sp.
AGTAACCTTGATTATGTTCTCGGAGTCTTTTCGCGACATCATCGGTAGTTCCTGTGTAGAAACGGGTTAGCTTTTCAGACCAGAGGATATAAATGAAGAACATGAAAAAGCCTTGCAGGTTAATTCAGTGAACTTCAAAGGGGGGTAATTAAAAACCATCACCGTAAGATGATGGTTTCCTGCTCCCCCTGCTGGACTTGAACCAGCGACCCTCTGATTAACAGTCAGATGCTCTAACCAACTGAGCTAAGGAGGAATTTCTAGTTATTCCCCGTCAATACGGGGTCGCAAAAATAGGAAAAAATGTATCCCGGCAAAATCTATCCCCTAAAAATCAGCCAAAAAGCCGGAATCCTTTTTCTTCCCAGCCAATGTATATCCCATCGTCCCGGATTTCCACCCGGTAATGCGGCAAATAATAGCCTTCGCCACTGGTATTGCGGCCATTCTGTACATCAAACCGATAACGGTGCAGGGGGCATACTACCTGGCCGGTTGCCGTTACAAAGCCATCAGCAAGGATACCGCCCGCATGGGGGCAACTGAAAGCCACCGCAAACAGGGTTTGGTTAAATCTGACCAGGGTTATTTTTTTGGGGCCTGCCTGTACAATGGCCATCTGGTTGTTTTGCCAGGCGATCTCCTCAATGGATTCCGCTACTTTATACCAGTTCATTTTAGGCCCTGCCATGCTACTGGTATTGAACGGTTCGATAGGGATAGCGGATCTGGTACAGATCCCGCACTTTTTGCAGGATCAGGTTGCGCAGGGCTTCCAGGTTTTCTTTTTCCGCCGCGGAAACAAATACACAGCGATTATCGGTCAGATGCTCCCAACGCTCCCGTAGTTCCCGCAGGATTTCTTCCTGCACCCCCGGTTCCAGCCATTCGTCAAAGTATTTCTGGCGGTATAGGTCCACTTTGTTGAAAATGGTCAGTACCGGCTTTTCGGTTGGAATCAGTTCCTGCAGGGTAGCATTCACCACGCCTATCTGGTCCTCATAACCCGGGTGCGAAATATCCACCACGTGCAGCAGGATATCGGCTTCCCGCACTTCATCCAGGGTGCTTTTAAAACTCTCCACCAGGTGGTGGGGCAGTTTGCGGATGAACCCAACGGTATCACTCAGCAAAAACGGGGTATTTTCAAACACTACTTTACGGGTCGTGGTATCCAGGGTAGCAAAGAGTTTGTTTTCGGCAAACACTTCGCTTTTGCTCAGCAGGTTCATCAGGGTGCTCTTACCCACATTGGTATAACCCACCAGGGCTACCCGTATCAGTTCACCCCGTTCTTTGCGCTGGGTAAATGCCTGTTTGTCGATCTCAGCAAGGCGCTTGCGCAGGAGGGAAATCTTATCCTTCACAATCCGGCGGTCGGTTTCAATCTCCGTTTCACCGGGTCCCCTTGTACCGATGCCGCCACCCTGGCGTTCCAGGTGCTTCCACATCCCTTTCAATCGGGGCAGGAGGTATTGGTACTGGGCCAGCTCAACCTGTACCCTGGCCTGGGCCGTACGGGCACGACTGGCAAAAATATCCAGTATCAGGTCACTGCGGTCGATGGTTTTAACCTGCAGTTCTTTTTCAATATTGGTGATCTGGGAACCGGTCAGTTCATCATCGAATATGACCAGTTGAATGGCATGACCCGCTATGTATTGGCGTATTTCTTCCAGTTTCCCCTTGCCCACAAAACTGCGGCTGTCGGGATGGGGCAGTCGTTGGGTAAAGCGTTTTACGGCGGTAGCTCCGGCCGTTTCGGATAAAAAAGCCAGTTCGTCTAAGTACTCCTGTACCTGCTCTTCGGTTTGTTCTTTCTGTATCAGCCCAACCAGGACGGCATATTCTTCCCGGTCGATGGCTTTTTTCTTTTCAATCAAATTTCAGATGATTTTACACAAAAATACGGCATCTTCCCAGGCCATGCCTGCAGAACTGCAATGGACGAACAAAATTCAATCGACTGGTTCAGGGAAATTACAGGCCGCTTACGGTAATGCCCAGGGAGAACTTGTGCATGGCAGGACCGGTTCCGTCTTTGAGCACCGTATTCACCTGGTAGCTCGCATCCAGGGATATAAAGCCCAGCCCTACGCGGCCGGTTACCGCTAACATGGTACCATTGAAAAAGCGCTTGTTGACTTCTTTTTCCACATAACTGGGTCCATAAATGCTGGCGCCGGATTTACTGACCAGGTCTTTACCCTTGCTGTAGGTTTTAAGCAGGGTGCCTACTTTAATGCCCAGGGCCGCTTTCCAGGATTTAGCCGGGTTATCGGGCTGGGAGTAGTAACGCAGTTCCACCGGGATTTCTGCATAGATATTGGTGACCTTGAATTTGTTGAAGTGATTAGTGCTGTCTACCTTGGTAAAGGGTAAGCGGGTAGATACGGACTTCACATCAACATAGGTGTTTTTAAAGAACATATTGCTGGTACCCAGGCCAATACCATAAGCCATACTGAACTTTTGGTTGGTTTTAAAAGGTTTATCCAGCATGAAATAGATGTTGAAATGACGGCTGAACCCCCCGGTACGCACACTGTCAGGACGATTGAGCCAGCTATCGGCACCGTATTGGATCATCAGATGGTCACTGGGCCGATTACTCAGGTCGAATTTTACTTTTTTATCAGATTGTGCAGCAGCCAGTAAGGTATAAGTAAAGCCAAGCAGTAACAGAATGGTTTTTTTCATTTCAGCTATTTAAAAGCGGTAGGGTTTACCGATAAGTCGCAAAAATAACAGAATTGCCTGCAAACCAGTGGTTAAAAATAAGTCAAAACACGGCAGCCGTTTGGACTTATCTTTACGGTTTCAACAGATTAATGTATAATAACTTTGAGGTTTTCTGAATTTGGATTAGACGAAAGGATACTGGAAGGCATTGATGCCATGGGTTATGAAACGGCGACCCCGGTACAGGAGCAGGTAATTACACCCATCCTGGCGGGGCGCGACCTGATCGCCTCGGCCCAGACCGGAACGGGCAAAACGGCTGCTTTCTTACTGCCGGTAGTGCACCGGATACTATCGCATCCGCAACCCCCGCACCTGATAAATACAGTGGTGATCGTCCCCACCCGCGAATTAGCTGTGCAAATAGCCCAGACCATGGAGGGCCTGGCTTATTTTACAGATGTAAGCTCCATTGCCGTGTATGGGGGCGGTGACGGGGCCAGTTTTGCCACCGAGAAAAAAGCCCTTTCCAGCGGGGTGGATATTGTGATCTGTACCCCTGGCCGCATGATTGCCCATCTGAATATGGGCTATGTGAAGATGCAGGAAGTGCGGCATTTGATACTGGATGAAGCCGACCGGATGCTGGACATGGGCTTTCATGAAGATATCATGAAGATCATCTCCTTCCTGCCCAAACAAAGGCAAAACCTTTTGTTTTCAGCCACCATGCCGCCAAGGATCCGGGAACTGGCAAAAAAAATACTGCACAATCCGCTGGAAATATCCATAGCGGTATCCAAACCGCCGGAACAGATTAAGCAGGAGGCATTTGTGGTGTATGAACCGCAGAAACCAGCCCTGGTAAAAGCGGTTTTGCAGAATAAAGAATTTCAGAGTATCATCATTTTCTGCTCACGCAAACTGAATGTTAAGCAATTGAGTTTTGAAATGCGGCGGGCCAGGTTTTCGATCGGCGAAATACATTCCGACCTGGAACAGGATGAGCGGGAGCAGGTGTTGCTGGATTTCAGGAATAAGAAAATAAGGATCCTGATTGCCACCGATATTTTAAGTAGAGGTATTGATATTGAGGATATTGACCTGGTAATTAATTATGATGTACCGAATGACGGGGAGGACTATGTTCACCGGATTGGCCGGACTGCCCGGGCTGCCAGCACCGGAACAGCGTATACCTTCATCAGTGAAAAAGAGCAGCAGAAATTTGCCCGGATTGAGCAGCTATTAGGATATCCGGTAACCAAAGCACCCTTGCCGGAAGGTATCGGCGAAGGACCTGCCTATAATCCAGGAACCGGTTCCGGTAAAAGGCACCGGGGTGCTGGCAATGGGCGTAGGAATACTGGAAGGCCCGGTAAAGGACCGGGTGACAATCGCTCTCGCGGCAACCGGCCGGGGGGTAATAAACCTGCCCCGAGAAATTAAAGGGTAGAAATATTGAAAATAATCGGAGATGGTTATTTTTGCTGCCCGTTTGCGGGTTAGCAGTTCTGTATAGCCCGGTAGTCACGCCTTGGCGTGATTCGGGGCGAAGAGGAAGAATTTCGGGACCCCGCCAAGTCGTGGCAGGTTCCACGCAGCCCGGTAGTCACGCCTTGGCGTGATTCGGGGCGAAGAGGATGATTTTCTGGACCCCGCCAGGTCGTTTCAGGTTTCGCGCAGCCCGGTAGTCACGCCTTGGCGTGATTCGGGA
>CAZAOR010000361.1:0-15033 GCA_964486805.1 uncultured Sediminibacterium sp.
TTATTTTTGCAACATCTAATAAAAAAACTACCATGGGAAGAGGTGACAAAAAAACAGCCAAAGGAAAAAGATCAATAGGATCATTCGGCAAAACAAGACCGGCCAAACCCGGCAAGAAGAAGTTGCCGGCAAAAGCCAGCGCTTAGCCCGTTCTCCTATCAGCTTATTAAGCTGTCTCAGTAATGAGGCAGCTTTTATTTTTTTGCAGCAATTGTTTCGATAGCGAATACCAGCTTGTCGAGATCGGCTGGTTTTGTGTACACATGCGGTGTTACCCGAACGCAGGATATGTTTTCCCAAACAATACCCACTGTATGTATTTTATACGTATTGAACAGGGCCGCATCCAGTTCCTGCGGCGTCATGCCATCCACTGTAACACCACAGATGGCACAGGCATAGGCAGGCTTGAAAGAAGTATGGATTTTCACTTTCGGGATATCCTGGACTCTTTCGGCCCAGTAATTTTTCAGGTAGCGAATCCTTGCTTCTTTCCGCGCGGCGCCGATGGCATTATGAAAATTCAGGGATTCGCCAATTGCCTGTTCAATGGGAAAACTCCTTGTACCCAGTGATTCAAACTTCCTGATATCCTCACTGCGGGGGTGGTCATTGCAAACAAGCGGCCATATCTTTCCGATCTTCTCTTTTTTAATCCATAACATACCGCTGCCCACCGGGGCGCTGAGGAATTTATGCAGGCTGGTGCCGAAGTAATCACCACCGAGATCTGGTATCTTAAAGTCCAGCAGCCCAAATGAATGGGCCCCGTCTACGATTACTTCCACCCCGTGTGCATGGGCCATATCCGCTATTTTCCGTACTGGCATGATCTGGCCGATCCAGTTTATAATATGGGTTACATGCAGGATTTTGGTTTTGGGTGTTATCGCCTGCTCATATGCATTTACGATAGCTGCATCATCTTCTATCGGGAACGCGAAACTGATCTGTTTGTAAATGATGCCCTCCCTTTCAGCCCTTTGCTTCCAGGCATTGATCATATTGGGATAATCCTGTTTGGTACCGACCACCTCATCTCCCGCTTTCAAATCGAGCCCATAAATAACCGTATTCAATGCCTCAGTCGTATTCCTGTTAATCGCAATTTCTTCCGGAGAACAACCAGCCAGCAATGCCAGTTTTTGCCGGAGTGGTTCCCGGCCCATGTCCAGAACTCGCCACATATAATAAGAAGGGCCCTGGTTAGCCAGGTCATTATATCGTGCCAACGCTTCCTGCGCTACCCTTGGTGCCGGACTCACTCCACCGTTGTTCAGGATGATGATATTGGCATTTACCGTATATCCTTCCTGAATCACTGTCCAGTAATCCTCATCGGTTGCGGCGGCATCCGGTGAAAGATGCCGGATAGATTGCTCCGCCTTCTCCCAGGATGCGGCATGCAACTGGTTAAAAAGACTATGAGCAGAAAAAGCACCGGCCAGGAGGCCAACTTCTTTGATGAATCTGCGACGTTCTTTCACAGTAACTGGTTTTAAACCAGTAAGATACAGCTATCCTGCCAGATTTGTACCCCCTACAATACCCGGATGCGGGGATTTCTTAACAGTTCAACCAATCGAAAATGATTAATTTTGACAGGTAATTATCTGGTATGAAACGTCTGATTTTTTTCCGTACCGCCTGTCTGCTCACTGCCTTTTTCCTGGCCAATATGGCAGCAGCCCAATGCTCCATCTGCACAAAAACAGCTTCGCAATTAGGTGCCGGACCTGCTGAAGGGCTGAATTCCGGTATCCTCTATCTTGCTGCTTTCCCCTTTGCCATCATGGGATATGTGGGCTGGCGCTGGTGGCAAAACGAAAAGCAGGTGATAAAAAAGGAACAGGGCACGCAGGGTAACTGATCAGAGATAAAACCTGAATGCAAATAACCAACTGTGTTTTAACTGTGATATCCAGGGAATTTTCCGCTTCTTATAGGCATAAATGGCTGTTCGGTGCTTCATCAAAAAACAAAATAACGAAGCATTCCAGCGGTTTTTCTGCGACTTATGCCAGTATGCGTATAATTTTTCAAAGAAATTTCTGTCATCCGGATCCCAGTTTTTAATTTGCCGGAACTGGTCCAGGTGGTGCAACAACATTTGGCGGTACTTCTTCCGCAACTCTTTCTCTGTAAGCCCCCTTAAAATCGTACAGTTTTGATCATGCTCACGTTGCCATACCAGCACCTGTGGTACAAACTGAACGCCCCCTTCAGACATCGCAACCATAGCCAACCACCAATCATAGTATACATGCTTTGGAAAAGGCATAGCATTTAAGGCGAATTTTCGCTTCACAAGCATATTATGTCCGCTAATGGTGTTAAAGACAGAAAGTGAACGGGGGTTCTTCCCCATAATGCGCCTGTTGTTCGTCCGGTTGGCAACAGAAGTGGAGGGCCTATTTTTGAACCGGATGGACTCACAATAAATGAGCGGGAATTTTCCATCCCATGACTGCATCAGCCTGGATAATTTTTCAGGATGCCAAATATCATCCTGGTCCGCAATTGCAATAATTTCAGATCGGGCTTCCCGGATTGCTTTCTCAAAATTGGCCGTAACACCCAGCCGGGTTTGATTGCAAATAAGGCGAATCCTGTCATCCTCCTGCATCATGGCTCGCACGATAGCCACCGTGCCATCTGTTGAAGCATCGTCCACTACCAGTAATTCGCAGACAGGAAGGGTCTGACAAAGAATACTCCCTATCTGCTCCCGGATGAATCGCTCGCCCTGGCAACTGCATAAAACTGCTGAAATAGGTAATTTGACCAAGTCGCTTTACTTTTAGTCGGCACAACTTTCGTCAGATACCTCCCGGCAGGTTTATGTTGCCAGCAGTATGATTAAATTTAATACAAAAAAGAATACCCCGCCGGCAGGCGCCCGCTTTTCTATCATGATTCCTAGCTGGAATAACCTGCCCTACCTGCAATTATGCATCAGCAGCATTCGCAGGCATTCTGTTTATCCACATCAGATCATCGTTCATGTCAATGAAGGCACCGATGGTACCCTTGAATGGGTGCAAAGCCAGCAAGATATCAGTTACGGGCATAGTTCCGAAAATATCGGTGTTTGCTATGCACTTAATGTTTGTCGAACAATGGCTGATACGGAGTACCTTCTGTATCTGAACGATGATATGTATGTATGCCCCGGATGGGATGAACCGCTGATGCGGGAAATCAATGCCGTGCCGGATAAATACTTTTTCTTTTCATCCACTGCCATAGAAGCCAGATCACAAAGTAACTGTGCCATCGAAAAGAATTTCGGTACCAGCCTGGAAAATTTTCAGGAGGACAGCTTATTGAAGAGTTTCCGGGACCTGCCTATGCAGGACTGGCAGGGAGCTACCTGGCCACCTAATATTGTACACCGGGATATATGGGATCTTGCAGGAGGCTACAGTACTGAGTTCAGTCCTGGCATGTATTCTGACCCCGATTTCTCCCGTAAACTCTGGCTACTGGGTGTCCGGCTTTTTAAAGGCCTGGCCGACAGCCGCGTTTATCATTTCGGCTCCCTGTCGGTAAAACGTGTCAAAAAGAATAATGGCTATTATCGGTTTATCGCCAAATGGGGCATGACTTCAGGTACTTTTTCCCGTTACTTCCTGCAGCGAGGCAAACCTTTTGATGGCCCTTTGCGGTCTGCATCCGTGCCTGCAGGAGTAAACCTGAAAAGTTTTTTTAAGCGTTGCTGGGCAGCGATCCGTTATTCCTAATCAATTTTCCAGAACATTTTCACGCAAAAAAGCCATTGCATCAATACTGACTTTTTTTTATACGCTAAAAAAAGACGCCGGTAACGGAAGAACAAACACATTCGTTGCCAGTTATGTAACAGGGAAAAATCTGCATAACAGGCTGCCACCTGCCGCAGTACCTGCTTTGCCGTGTTTTCTTCCGGGCATTTCTCGCAGAGTAATCGGATCCTTTGACGAATCCTGTGTCTTTTTTGTTCCCGGCTGACAGGCTTTCTTTTGCCGGCTCCAGCTTTACGTGTATCAGCACCAATGGCATTTTGTGTGTGCTGGCGATACGCTACCAGCGGCCTATTTACATACTGCACCGTTCCTTTGCAGGCCGCAACAAAACCCAACCAGTAATCATGGGTTACAATATCCGGGAAAGGCTGGGAACGTTGCGCAAGTTCCCGCCGGAAAAGCATGGCATGGCCAGGCGCCCAGGCCCCTACCGTGTACATCAGACAACTGTGGTAGGATAACTGGTTCCGGATATCCGACATTTTTTTACCAAGTGGTTTTCCTGTTGCATCTACCAGGATGGAATCACTATACACCAATTCATGTCCTTGAATGGCAGCATGCAATATTGCCAGTTTCTCCGGCATCCATCTGTCATCCTGGTCACTGAGTGCAATAAATTCACCGGTTGCCAGTTCCATTCCTTTGGCAAAACTTTGAATATATCCCTGGTTTGTTGCCTGCTTGATCAGCCTGATCAGGGGATATTTCTGAACATAATCTTCCAGCAGTGCGGGTGTCTCATCCGTTGAACAGTCATCCACAACAATTATTTCAACAGGCAATAAAGTTTGTGATAAGATACTGTCCAGTTGCTGAGGCAGGTAGGCCGATCCGTTATAGGTAGCCATCACAACAGAAATACGCGGATAGGAAGTTTCTGCCCCCACTTACTTTCAGGTTTGGATTAGTTGGTGAAATAAGGTTCAATAAATGCAAAAAGGTTAAACCCCGCTGTATCAGCAGCCGCCTTAACAGCCTGCAGGAGTTGATTTTTATCGACAGATTGCATCCTGTGCTGCTGTATCAGCCGGTAAGCTTTTTCTGCCAGCAAACGGTATTTCCTTTCTGATTGTTGCAATACTCCGTTATGGTGGTCGATCGCAGTTGCCAGGGCGGTAATTCCATCACCGGCCGTGGCGATGGTTTTGAGAATGGGAATACCCTGTTCCCGCTTACTGAATGCAGGAGCCAGCATTGCCTGCAGATTGTGCACAAAAGCATCCGCTTCCGGTCGGTCGGCTTTATTCACCACAAAAATATCAGCAATCTCCATGATACCGGTTTTCATGGTCTGTACTTCATCCCCCGCTTCTGGTACTACCACCACAACGGTTGTATCCGCCAGACCAGCAATCTCGATCTCACTCTGCCCCACCCCGACCGTCTCTACCAGGAGCGCATCAAACCCTGCCGCCTGCATCACGGCCATGATTTCCAGGATATGCGGATGCAGCCCCCCCAAAGCGCCCCTGCTTGCAAGGGAGCGGATGAATACACCCGGATGACTGTACCAGCGACTCATGCGGATCCTATCGCCCAGCAAAGCGCCGAGATGAAAAGGGGAAGAAGGGTCCACACAAAGCACGCCTATTTTTCTGCCCTGCTCCAGCCAGGCAGCAATCAGGGCATCAGTGAGCGTACTTTTACCTGCACCTGGTGGACCTGTAATACCCGTTACCGGCGTTTTACCGGCCGGAATTGTCTGTAAAAAGGCCAGCGAGCCGGGATATTCATTTTCCACCAGGCTGATAGCCCGGGCCAGTGCCCGATAGTCCCCGTTTTTTATTCCTTGTGCTAATTCCTGCCAGATCATACTGGTATCAAAAGTAGGAGGTTCCCGGCAACCGGTTTCCAAAACCAGCAGATGGCTGGTAATCCGTATTTTTCCGCGACAAACAAGTTCCCTGTATCATGCCGGCCAGGATTCAGCAATATGGGTTTTACCTGCTCTTTACCCTTCTTTTTGCCGGGCTATTGTGCAGTCGCGCCCTGCTCTCAATCAGTACGATTCTGCTGACGGCCTGGGCTGTTTTGCAATTACCGGGAAAATCCTGGCAAAAGGAAGAAAAATGGCTCTTATACTGGAATTGTTGCCCGCTGGCTTTGTGGTGTTTGGGCGCCTGGCAACAACCATTGGCTGCAGGTAATTTCAACTACCTCACAAGTCTGCTGGCTTATCCCGCAGCCTGTTTAACCCTGTTAGCGATGGATAGTACCACCCGTATGAAAATACTTTCGATCGGGGGCATTTTCATTTTCCTGTCAGTGCTTTACCCTGTAAGCTGGTACCTGCTGCACCAGTCGGAAGCCTGGCAGATGATCGGCCGTGGGCAGGCCCTTCCCGTAGGTATGGAAGGCGATCACTTGCGTTATGGCATATTGCTTTGTCTTGCTTTCCTATGCTGGCTGCTCTTTAGTCCCTTAAAGGGTTGGTCCCGCGCAAGCATCAATGGAATGATCCTGCTGCTTGTCGCTTTTCTGTCGGTGCGTACGGCCTGGGTATTATCGCTCCTGCTATTAATCAGTTGGTGGTGGCTAAGCAGCAGACAGCCGCGGAAACTGGCAACTGCCGCGGGTTATACCGGTTTGTTGATCGGACTTCTGTTGCTGGCTTATCTCGCATTTCCCACCTTGCAGCAAAAATGGGCCTATATGCGGTACGATTGGCAGCAGCATGGCAGCAAAGGCCGGTATGATCTGCAGTTTTCGGATGGGGCCCGCGCAGCCCTAAATGCCGCTGCCTGGCAAACCATCTCGGAAGATCCCGGAATCCATACAGGATGGGCCGCCGTTCCGGCTGCCCTGCAAGAGCGGTTTCAACGGATGCAGCCCGGCAGCCATACCGCCTATGGCTGGCCCTTCAACCAATACCTTTACTGGTGGATGGGCAGCGGTTGGTGGGGGATGGGACTGGAGATTATATGGCTGCTTTTCCCGATGTTCTATGGCATCCGTCATAAAAATACCGGCCTTGTGTGCTGGACCGCCGCCATCGCTGTATCCTGCCTCGTGGAAAGCAACCTCTTGTTTCAGTATGGTATTTTCCTGCATGCCTGGCCGATCGCTTTTTTATGGCAGGAAAAAGAGGAATGAAAATTAAAAAAGGGGACTGGTTTCACAAGTTTTATCTTTCTTTTTCGTCCGCTCGGATCTTGCAACAGCAGCATGTCAGAGTATTCGCTCGGATATGCACTATTGCCTATTCCCTTTCTTCGTTTTTCATTTTCTCAAGATCCGGTAATTCCGGAAATCAAACAGACGGATACCAGTCCATTTCTCAAACCGGTACAAAAGACCGTCTTTGAAGGAGAATTTTTTTCGGCCGATATCCATTTGCACCTGCCAGTTTTTTCGGCGGATGCGGTCTTCCATGACGGCAGGGTGGGTACCGGTGAATAATTGCAGGGAATCAAAATCACCAAAATCCCAGCTGTCAGGAGATGCCAGTACTTTTTGCAGCGAGTCATCGTCATGCCAGTACTGACTCACATTTTTTTGCTTACGCATCATTTGCTCGGGGCTCTTTACCCAGCCGTAATGATATACGCAGGCATCGATGGGCTTCACCCGTAATTTTCGCTCCCCTACCCGGAAACCCTGTGCATCCTTATAAGCAGTGATCGTTTTATCATTGCGGATGATCCGCACTTCATGATCATACCATTTACGGCTATCGCCCACATAGTCATAGGTTCCATAAAAATGCAGGTATTCAAACAAAAGCCCTTCCACCCGGGTATCTGCAGCATAGCGTTGACAAGCTGCCAGGATTGCCGGTTGATATTTTTCATGGATCACTTCGTCTGCCTGGATATAAAAGGCCCAGGTGCTTTCCGGATCGATCAGTTGAAAAGCCTTGTTTGTTTCCACTGCCAGTACAACGCCGCCGCTGCGCAATTGCAGGTCCCATTCAGAGCAATGGATCTTTATTTTCGGGTCGCCGATATGACGGATCAGTCCTTCGGTATCATCATCTGATTGACCAACCAGTACCACCATCTCATCCACCATGGGCAAAACCGAGCGGATAGCTTCCACGATCGGGTAATCATTGAGGATAGCATTACGGATGATCGTGAAACCTGAAATTTTCATATTTAACGCAGTTCTGTGTTCAAAGAACCGAAATCTTTCGCATCTTGCCTATCCAGTTCTGTTTTCATCAGCTATGACCAATTTTGTTCCTATATTTCCGCTTGGCATTGTGGTGTTCCCGGGAGAAGCGCTTAACCTTCATATTTTCGAATCCCGGTACAAGCAACTGGTGCAGGATTGTTTTGATGCTTCCCGCCCTTTTGGCATCCCGGTGGTGCTGGAGCATGGGCCAACAGAAATGGGTACCCTGGTGGAAATACTGGAAATTGCCAAAGTATACGAGGATGGCAGGATGGATATCCGCACCCGGGGAATAAAAGTGTTCCGGATCCTGGAAACCATCCGAACTGTTCCCGATAAGCTTTACAGCGGCGCTATCGTTACCTATCCCGATAATCATACCGGCGGGCAAAGACGCGTGATGCGGGAGCTTATCAACAGCATCCGGGAATTACACCAATTACTCCAGGTCAGCAAAGATTTTGCAAAGCCGGATGAGGCGCTCACCAGTTATGATGTGGCACACCATGCAGGATTATCCCTCCAGGAAGAATATGAATTATTGCAATTATTACGCGAGGACCAGCGACAGGAATACCTGAAAAGACATCTTGCCAGGGTACTGCCGGTCGTGAACGGAATGGAAAGCCTCCGGCAACGTATTCACCTGAACGGGCATTTTAAAGAACTGAAAGGCTTTAATTTTGATTCCTGACAGCTTGCGTAAGCTGGTTTTTATACCATTGGCTGCTGACTGTGCTTTAGTTGTAAATCTTGAATGCCCACTGAATGCCTGTACATCTCTGTTTTGACTTTGGCAATACCCGCCTGAAATGCGGGGTCTTCCGCGACGGACAGTTTGCGGAAGAGAAAATATTACCAGCGGGGGATGTTGCGGCTGTTGCAGAACTGGTGCAATCCTATCATCCCGATAAAGCCATCCTGTCGTCTGTGATCAACCACCCGGAAGCCATTGAAACTTATCTGGCCACTCATACCCGTTTCCACAAACTGAGCCATCACAGCAGGCTGCCCGTCACCACCCCTGTTGGCAAACCGGAAACCATCGGTTCCGACCGGCTTGCGTTGGTTTCCGCAGCAGCCATGTTATTTCCGGGGCACCATACCCTCGCAATCGGACTGGGCACCTGCATCACTTTTAACTATACCAATCACCTGCACCAGTTTTTAGGCGGAAGTATTTCTCCCGGAATGCAGATGCGCTTCCGTGCCATGCATGAACAAACCGCCTTGTTACCAGAAATAACGCCCGACATGATTTTTCCCTTGGTTGGTTATGATACCCGCACCAACCTGCTTAGCGGCGTCATTTTGGGCATGGCGAAGGAGATTGATGGCATTATCGGCGAGTATGGGAAAAAATACCGCAATTGCAAAGCAATGATAACCGGTGGCGACCTCCATTTCCTTTTACCGCATCTAGAACAGGCGGTACATGCAGAACCCTACCTGCTTTACAAAGGTTTACTGGCGATTTGCGAACACAATCTCCCATAAACAGAAGTTATGAATAATATTGAATCTATAACTTCAAAGCATACCCCAGGGAAGCTGGCCTGGCTCCTCCTATCGGCAGTGTGGTTTACCTGGTCTGCCTGTGAAAACGATGTAAATGCTGTACGGGAATTGGGTCGGCGCAAACTGAATGTGGAGGAAGGCCGCAATATCAGCAGTTACCTGAGCGATGGCGGCATCATGCAGGCCCATCTTACCGCACCGCTTTTATTACGGTACGCTGGCGACAGCGGCATGACCGTGGAACTGCCCAATACCCTGCACGTGGATTTTTATAATGACAGCCAAAAAGTACAAAGCCAGTTAAGGGCCAATTATGGTCGTTTTTATGAGGACAGGAAGCAAATGTACCTGAGTGGAAATGTGCTGGCATTTAACAATATCGGCGATACCCTATTTTGTGAGGATCTTTACTGGGACCAGAACCGTCAAATGTTCTATACCCACAAAAAAGTAACCATCAGCCGCAATTACCGCAGCACCTTAATTGTTGGCCTGGATGGCATGTCTGCTAATCAGGACCTGAAAGCTTATACTGTTTTCCGAATACAACCCAATAGCTACTCATATGTGCAGGACAGCACCATGAACGGCGATACCGAAAAGAAGGACAGTGTAGTGACAAACCCAAAGAAGTAAATACGAAGTACGAACTACGAAGTGTACCTGAAAATTTTGTATTCCTTACTTCGTACCTCCCACTTCGTACTTCGTACTTATAATTCTTGTTTACCTTGCAGGAAATTTCATACCATGGAATACAGAAGGATGGGCCGCACAGGTTTGCAATTAAGTGTTTTAAGTTTCGGCAGTTGGGTTACTTTTCATAAGCAGATCAATGATAACAGTGCAGATGTGTTAATGGGAATGGCTTATGATGCAGGTATCAATTTTTTTGATAATGCAGAAGTGTATGCCCTTGGTGAAAGTGAAAAGATGATGGGGCGTGTATTAAAACAAAAGAATTGGGACCGCAGTTCGTATACCGTTTCTTCCAAAGCCTATTTCGGCTGGCGTGGCAAGGAGAATAAGCCCAATCAAACCGGGCTCAGCCGGAAACACCTCCTGGAAGCCTGTCACGAAGCCCTGTATCGCCTGCAACTGGATTACCTCGATATTTTTTTCTGCCACCGCCCCGACCCTGCCGTACCCATCGAAGAAGTGGTTTGGACCATGCATAACCTGGTACAACAGGGCAAGATACTCTATTGGGGTACCAGCCAGTGGAGCGGCGCCGAAATCATGGAAGCACACCGGGTAGCTCACCAGCACCATCTCATCGGTCCCGTTGTGGAACAACCCCAGTACAATATGTTTGAGCGGTTTAAAATGGAGCAGGACTATCTGCCTGTATTTCGCAATATTGGCCTGGGAACCACTATCTGGAGCCCGCTTGCTGCGGGTTTCCTGACCGGCAAGTACAATGACGGCATTCCCGAAAACTCAAGGCTGGCCATTCCCGGCTTCGACTGGCTGAAAGACCGCTGGATACAGGAGGAAAAAATCAGGAAAGTGCGGCAGTTATCGGAACTGGCTAAGGAGATGAAAGTCAGCCTGGCATCCCTGGCCATTGCCTGGACGATCCATAATCCCCAGGTAACTACGGCGATTTTGGGCGCCACCAGGAAAGAGCAGCTTACCGAAAACCTGCAAGCACTGGAAGTGTTGCCCTTATTGACCGCCTCCGTGATGACGGCCATTGAGGATATCCTGCAAAATAAACCCGTAATGGACCTGGCCTGATCGGCCCAGGGTTAGCTGCCCCCCGCAAGGGCTGTACGGAATTTTTCTGCTATCTTTTCCAACCTTTTGGAATAGCCCCCCTCTTTTTACCGGATCAGTCTTTGGAACAGGCCATCAACATACAAACGGCTGTTGTGAGAAAAGCCTGCCAGGGCGATGCAGATGCACAAGCCTGGTTGTACCAGCAATACAGCAAAGCTATGTTCAATATCTGCATGCGTATGGCCGGTAACCGCAACGATGCAGAAGATATTCTGCAGGATGTGTTTATCCTGGCATTCAAAAACCTGGCACAACTGAAAGAACCTGCGCATTTTGGCGGATGGCTGAAACGAATCGTCATCAATGAGTGCATTCGCCAGGGGCGCAAACACGTGAATTGGGATACCTGGGATGAGAGCCGCCATGAACACCCGCCAACGGAGGACCTGGAATGGTGGAAAACCATCCGGTTTGAACTGGTGCATGAAGCCATCAAATCCCTTCCTGCAGGCTGTCGTCAGGTGTTTAACCTCTATGTTATCGAAGACTTCAGTCACAAGGAAATCGCGGAGCAACTGGGTATTACGGAATCTACCAGTAAAAGTCAGTATCACCGCGCAAGGTTTTTATTGAAAGATAAAATACAGCAACAACTGGCCATACATGGATGAGTTTAAAAAGTATATGCAGCAGCAGGCCGGGGAAAACTTCCCGGATGAGCCCCGGGACCTGGTATGGGAAAAAATCCGCGGGCATCTGGCAGAAAAAACGCCGAACCAGGTAAAACACCTTTCATTCCGCAAAATCGCAGCAATAGCGGCCTGTTTTATCGGGCTGGCGGGTTTTGCCGCCTGGTGGGTGATTCGCGGAGAATCCGGCACGTTAAAAGACAAGGGATCCGTGGCTGTATCAGGCAAACAACCCGTTGTAACTCCGCAGCAGGAACATCCGGAAGTCATGCAGGATATGGATGCCCCTGTCGCTAAAACGGAAGCGGCAGTTCCGAAAAAAACGCCGGCAAAAAACAGGCCGGCAACAAGGCCTTTCGCGCCGCCTGTTGCAGAAACGAGCGGAACGATGCCGGAGCCGGCATTCCTGCAAAACCTGGAAAGCAGTTTCACCCAGGTGATCAACCTGCAGAAAGACAAACTCAGCCAGACTCCCATGTACGCGGAATCACCGGAATATTTCCATGACTTCAAAGTACAGTTCAACCAGATGAATAAAGACGAACAGGCCATCCGGAAAGATATTGCCCGCCTGGGACTGAGCCAGGAATTACTGGATCAACTCATCAACCTGTACCAGCAAAAACTGAACCTGCTGAAGCAGTTGCAGTTGGAAATGACCAAAACCAATAACCGTTTCCAGCAGCATGCCCAGCCGGCTGACAGCCTTCATATGTATTTTATCCATTTATAAAATATCCTTTATGATAAAGTTTTACAAAACATCCACGGTTCTGATCCTGTGCTATTTTGCTGCCAACGGATTATTCGCGCAGCAGGATCAGAAATCAGCGGAAGCAAAAATTTCCGGCAGAACCGTGCAAACAGGAACCGTAACGCTTTCAAATCTTACCAAACTGGTACCCAAAGAGATCAGCAAAGAGATCAGCATGCCGCAAAACGGAGAGATTCATATTGAAAATACCAACCGGCATATTATCCTGAAAACCTGGAACGAGCAGAAAGTAAAGATCACAGCTACCGTACTGGTAGAAGAAAGTAATAAAGAAACGGATGAGACACTCCTGGAGAAAAACAACCTGTCATTGAAAGTGCTGGGCAGCGCTGTCAAAATAAAATCAGGAGGCAATAATGCATGGAACGGCGCCTATAACAATTATTATGTCGGCCAAGCGCAAAACATTACGGTTGCAGATGATAACCGTGGTTCATTAAAAGAGGTAGTTGTAACCGGATATCCTTACAGTGAAAGCGATAATACCCGAAAACTTGTCATTACCGTTCCCATAAAAATAGCCGTTGAGATTGAAAGCCATTACAGCAATGTAACGGTAGAAGATGGTATTCCGGAACTGAACCTGGATATCAACAATGGGAACGCTGAGATGGGTAACCTGAAAAAACTGGTATTACGTTCCCGCTACGGGAATATTGAAGCGGGTAATATCGAGGCTGCACAGATCGAATTTGCCAATGGTCGCTTCAGCGCACAAAAGATCGGCAACCTCGATATTGACAGTAAAAGCTCTACAGTCGAAATGGCCAGCGCTGCTGAAGCTACCATCCGCAGCACCAACGATGAATATGAACTGGAAGAAGTTGGTACAATCAGCGGCCGTAAGTATTATGGTAATCTGCGCATCACCAAACTCAACAAAAGCATTGATCTCGAGGGTGCTAATGCCGATATTAAGATCAGGCGACTCGCACCCGAGGTATCACTTGTGAAGATCAATGACCGTTACGCCGATGTGCGGATACCGCTGAACAATATCAAAAACTATGCTGTTGACTTTAAAGGCAGCTACAGCGCTGTTTATGCCGATTTTGAAAAAATTCCTCTTACAGTAAACAACGATGTACAACCCACGATAACCAGTGTTGGAAAATTAACAAACATAACCAGTTTGGGACAACTGACCAATCTCAGTGTAGTAGGTACAATCAGTGGCGGAACCTTTAGTGGTACCCCCGGAAGCAGCGCACTGAATGCACTAACTGCCGGGCATAACCAGGTGATAATTGATACGGCAACAGGTTCAACAGGGGTACATACCGTTGACATACAACAGGCGAAACCTGCAATTATTGCCGGTACGATAGAGGGCATAGCGGTCCGGAATAATACCAGTGGCCAGTCCCACTCTGCCGGCACAACTAATTTATACGGATACCAGGGCACAAGTTACCAGAACGGAACAGTACAACCTTTTACCGTGTACAGCAGCTCCGGTAATCTGGCATCTATTGCCGGTATGGATCTTTCTCCGCGCATGTTCACTGCCAAAATGGGGGATGGCAAGGGGCTGCTTATCAAGATGAATTGCGAAAACTGTACGGTTGACTTTAAATAATCCTGCCGGCATATTTTTCTCACACACCGATTTCTCATGTTGTTATCTATCGGTCCGCACCCTGTTTCCACGGGGTGCTTTTTATTATCTGGCAGTTGAACCCACGGCGGCTTTGCTATCCGGGGATTTTGCGCTATTTTTCCACCATGACTGAGCTCTCAATCCTTATCTGGATCGGGGTTACCCTGCTGTTCATCGGATTTTTCGCCGGGTATGAGATTGCTTTTATCTCAGCCAACCGGCTGGCGATCGAACTGAAGAAAAAACAGGGCAAACGAAGCGGCATTCTCTTGTCGGGTTATATGGAGCATCCTGCCCTGCTGGTCAGCACCTGCCTGATCGGCTTGAATATCTTCCTGGTGATTTACGGGTTGCTTTTCCATGAGTTACTCCGTAAAACACTCTGGAACCCGCTCGGTTTTGAGAATGAATACCTGAAACTGGGGTTTGATACCTTTCTTTCTTCCCTGGTGGTATTACTGCTTGGGGAGTTCCTGCCAAAAGCTATATTCCGGGCGCGAAATGACAGCGCAGTAGCCCTTTTCTCCCCTTTGATCCAGCTTTTTCACCGTCTTTTCCTGCCTCTGACCCGGTTTTTTGTCCGTGTTTCCCAATGGATACTTACTTACCTTTTCAATGTGCGGGTGAATGAAAGAAATAATGTTTTTAACAAAGTAGACCTGGAGCATTTTTTCCAGCAAACCAAGGAACAGGACGAAGACAGTCCTACCGAACTCAATACGGAACTGTTCGAGAATGCCCTGAGCCTGCCAAGTGTCAAAATCCGGAAATGCCTGGTACCCCGGACTGAGATCGAGGGTATCGATATCCATACCCCTGTATCAG
>CAZAOR010000362.1:0-5992 GCA_964486805.1 uncultured Sediminibacterium sp.
TTTGTTGCAACAGTTCTACAACGGATCGGATTTTGTTTTCATCTGCATCAGTCAGCACATAAGTAGCATATCCACCTGATTGGCCATTCAAGCTGTTTCGGTAAAATGCTGTGAACTGTGACAATAACTCCACCCGGTGGCTGGCAGCAGTTTCCACAGTTGACATACCGGTGATATAATGATGCATCAGCCTGTCGGATAAAGTAAGGGTGTCACCGTCTCCCTTTATAACAGCGAGTCCTCCCCTGCTGCCACCGCCTTGCTCGAAAGTCATCCCGATAGCGCCATTGTACAGGGGATATGTATCTCCGTAGGAAGGATACAGCAAATCAAAGCGTTCTTTTGTGAAAAAGAGCCAGCCATTTTCATCAAAGTACTTTGCATTATTTTTTCCGATCATTTCCTGGAACCGGCGTTGCCAGGGGGTGATCACCAGGTGATAGGGGTTGGCTGCCGGTGCGAAATAATAGGGTTCATTGATGCCCTGTTCATGAAAATCAACGTGTACCTGAGGCAGCCACTCGTTATACAATTTCATACGCTGCCGGGTTTCAATCTGTGTTTGCCAGGCCCAGTCGCGGTTGAGATCAAAATTATAATGATTGGTTCTGCCACCGGGCCAGGGTTCTGTATGTTCCCGGGAAGCAGGATCCGGGTTGGGAGAAGCCCCTACCACACTATTGAACCAATTGACAGAGCGGTCACGTCCGTCCGGGTTGATACAGGGATCCAGGATCACCACGGTATGTTGTAACCAGGAAACCGCCTGCTGGTTGGATGGATCGGCAAGACGGAACAAGGTTTGCAAGGCAGCTTCGGAGGAGGAAGGCTCATTGCCGTGTACATTGTAGCTAAGCCAAACAATAACGGGTGCATGCACCGTATCGGGCAATACCCCATCTGACAGTATTCCCGTAAGGCGCATATTATTTTTGCGGATCGACTCCAGGTTTCGGATATTTTCTGCTGAACTCACAGCCACGGCTAATAGCTCCCTTCCCTCATTGGTTTTGCCATAAGGAATTAACTGCACATGCTCCGGTTCCGCGGCAGCTACCGCCTGAAAATATCCAACAATCTCCTGGTGCCTCGTATAGTGTGACCCGAGCGGGTAACCCAGATATTGTTCCGGGCTTTTCAATTGCTGGGCAGAAACGCTTATCAGTATACCAATACAACTACACAGGGTGAGAAAGATTTTGTTCATACATTACAAATGAATGTTGAATGTAGTAAGAATGCGTGAGAGGTGCTGAAAAAGGGTGATTTTTGTATAGAAATCAGCTGCTTTTTCAGCAGCTTTCTACAAAACATGTAATTTCCGGTCATGAGAAATACCCGTATCCTCCTGCTCTGCATTTTTCTGGGAACTTCTGCAGTTGCGCAAAGCGTTCGCTCTATTGTGGGCCCCGGGAAAACAGTACATCCCTATCAGTATGCGATTGTTAAATCCGGTATATTCCGTCACGGCGCTGTCAGTAGTGCCCATCCGCTTGCCAGCCAGGTAGGCGCTGCTATCCTGAAAAAAGGAGGCAATGCTTTTGATGCAGCTATTGCCACACAGTTGGCGCTGGCGGTAGTATATCCTGCGGCGGGTAATATCGGAGGTGGCGGATTCCTGGTCGGAAGAAAAGCCAATGGGGAGCTTTTGGGCATTGATTACCGGGAAGCGGCTCCCGCGGCAGCCAGCAAGGATATGTATCTCGATAAAAACGGGCATGTGCAGTTGCAATTATCCCAGAACGGGCATCTTGCTTCGGGTATTCCAGGCACCGTGGCGGGTCTGTTTGCGACCATGATGTATGCCCGGCTGCCATTTGCCGAACTCATTCAGCCGGCAATTGATCTGGCGGAGAAAGGATTTGTAATCAGTGAACGGGAAGCCAACAGCTTGAACGGTGCCCGGGCATCTTTTGTGAAATACAGTACCCGCCCTGCTGCCTTCATACGCAACAAACCCTGGAAAGCAGGTGATACCCTGGTACAAAAAGAACTTGCTGCCACCTTGAAACGCATACAGGAACAAGGCGCTCCCGGCTTCTACGATGGCGAAACTGCAAAACTGATCGTGGAAGAAATGCAACGTGGTCATGGGCTGATCACGCTGGATGATCTGAAAAATTATACGGCGAAACTACGTGACCCTATCAGTTTCGACTACCGGGGTTACCAGGTTGTAAGTTTTGCCCCTCCCAGCAGTGGCGGACTGTTATTGGCTGAGATGCTGAATATGATTGAGCCTTATCCGATCAACAGTTATGGTTTCCAGACGGCAGCTTCGGTACAAGTTATGATTGAAGCAGAAAGAAGGGCCTATGCCGACCGGGCCGCCTATATGGGCGACCCTGACTTTTACCAGGTACCAGTAGACAGTCTGATCAGTAAAAGCTATGCCGCCAGGAGAATGCAGGATTTTATGCCCGGAAAAGCCGGCAGAAGCGCTTCCATCAAAGCGGGCCTCTTGCATGAAAGCGAGGAAACCACCCACCTGAGTGTGATGGATGAGGAAGGCAATATGGTAGCTGTTACCACCACGCTCAACAATAGCTATGGAAGTCGCACTATTGTAGGTGGCGCAGGTTTCCTGCTGAATGATGAAATGGATGATTTCAGTGCCAAGCCGGGCGTCCCCAATATGTATGGAGCGGTAGGCGGTGATGCCAATGCCATTGAGCCCGGTAAACGTATGCTCAGTTCAATGACTCCTACCCTCCTGATCAAAGACAACAAACCTTATCTGGTGGTAGGAACCCCGGGCGGAACAACAATTCCCACTTCTGTTTTCCAGACAATCGTCAACCTGGTTGACTTTTCCATGAATGCAGATGATGCCATCAATAAACCCAAGTTTCATCACCAATGGCTGCCTGATGTAGTTGAAATAGAAAAAGACTTTAGCCCGCAAACCAAAAAAGAATTACAGCAGATGGGTTACAGTTTTTCGGAAAGAGGTGGTATCGGGCGCACAGAAATTATCCGGGTGCTACCCAACGGCAGAAAAGAAACTGTTGCAGATAAACGGGGAGATGATTCCGTAGCAGGCTATTAAACCCCAGGTAAATTTTTAATACATCCGTGCAGGCATTCATTCCCCTGCGGTTAGCTTTTATTTTGATGGTATATTTGTCGAAAAAAATGGCAGTAGAAGCGGGTTTTCTGCAGGATGCGATCAAGCGATTCAGGAGTTACAAAGAATTGGGAGATAAAACTTTCACACAACTCAGGGATGATGAGTTTTTTTACCGTCCCGGCTCCGACACCAATAGTATTGCCATGATTGTACAACACCTGTACGGGAATATGCTGAGCCGCTGGACGAATTTCCTGACCGAAGACGGAGAGAAAAGCTGGCGTAAACGCGAAGCAGAGTTTGAAGCGATGGATGTAACCCGTGCTGATATTATTTCATTTTGGGAACAGGGATGGAAATGTTTACTGGATACCCTGGAAAGCCTTCAACCGGAAGACCTGGATAAGTCCATAACAATCCGGTCCGAACCCCTGAAAGTGTATGATGCCATTCTCCGGCAGTTGGCGCATTATCCCTATCATGTTGGACAGATCGTGTATATCGGCCGTATCCTTCGCAATAACCAATGGCAATCGCTCAGTATACCCAAGGGCGGCAGCGCCGACTTCCTTGCGGCGATGCAGGAAAAACATGCCAAATAAACCCAGGCATTACTGATGAATGATACAGCAGCACTGGGCATAGCTTTTGATCTGGATGGTACCCTGATCGATAATAACGGTTACCATATCTTAGCCTGGCAGGAATTTTACCGGAAAAGAAACCGGACACTTACAGAAGAAGAATACCGGCGGAACTTTAATGGCCGGACCAATGCAGACGTGGTAAAATACGTGTTTGATGACCCAGGACTTTCAGCAGCCGAAATTGCAGCGTATACTGCGGAAAAAGAATCATTATACCGCGAACTGTACGCACCTCATATAAAACCTGTGCCGGGACTGATCGAACTCTTGCAGGAACTGCAAGACAACAAGATCCCCATGGTAATTGCTACATCGGGAATTGTACCCAATATTGCATTCATGTTCCAGCACCTGCCTATCCAGCAGTATTTCCAGGAAGTGATTCATTCCGGTCATATACAAAAGGGAAAACCTGATCCGGAAATATACCAGTTAGCCGCCCGGAAACTGGGGCTGCCTCCTGGCAAGTGTATTGCATTTGAAGATGCTACGGTGGGCATCCGTTCGGCCAAGGGTGCTGGCATGAAAGTCATTGCGCTCACAACCACCCAAAGTACCGCCGAACTGGCAGATGCCGATGGGATCATAACGGATTACCGGTCTGTCAGGATGGTAAACCTGCTGCAGTTGGTGGCGGCATCTGCCTGAATATGCAGGCAGTTTAGTACCTTACAGGAATGACTTCCCGGATACCGCTTGAACCTATTGCCCTGACCCACCTGTTCCGTGAACTGGATTTTTTATGCATGAATTGCCTGCAAGCACTTACCAGGGATGACTGGAACCGTCCCACAGTTGCCAAAGAATGGACCATCAAAGATGTGACGGCTCACCTGCTGGATGGCAATATCCGGAGTGTATCTATGTTGGGCGATCATTATTACGGCGTAACAGCGCCCAGCGATCCTGCATACCGGGAAATGCTCCGGTTTCTCGATGATCTGAATGCCAGCTGGGTAAAGGCTTTTAAGCGAGTAAGCCCGGATATGCTCATCCATTTACACCGGGTAACCGGTCCGCTCTATTGCGACCTGATGGAGCGCATGGATCCGGAAGCTCCCGCAGCTTTCCAGGTGGAATGGGCCGGGACTGGTCCGCAAAAAAACTGGTTGCATATCGCCCGGGAATACACGGAAAAATGGATTCATCAGCAGCAAATCAGGCATGCCATGGGCGATAGCACTCTTTATCAGCGACAATGGTATTATCCATGCCTGCATACCCTGGTACGCGGGATACCCCATGCCTGCAGAAACCTTTCTGCCAACAGCCAGGAATGCCTGCAAATCACCATTTCCGGTGAGGGTGGCGGTGATTGGTATATGGTATACGATACATCCGGATGGATGTTGGTCAGTGATTTCATCGGAGATCCTGATGCCCGGATCATCATCCCGGGGGAACTTGCCTGGCAACTCTTTTCCAAAACCCAGCGCCCGGAAGACCATTTATCCGAAATAGCGATACAAGGCAAGAAGTTACTCGCCATGACAGCGCTGCAAACCATTTCTGTAATGGCCTGATTGTTTAAAATCAATTATGAGATACCGCCTGATCCTTTTGAGTCTTTTTTCGGTCCTGCAGGTTGCGGCGCAGGATAAACCCTACCACGAACCCTATCGGCCGCAACTCCATTTTTCTCCCCCTGCACACTGGATGAATGATCCCAACGGGTTGGTATATGCCGACCATACCTACCACCTGTTTTACCAATACTATCCCGACAGCACGGTATGGGGACCCATGCACTGGGGGCATGCCGTGAGCAAGGACCTCCTGCATTGGCAAAACCTTCCCATTGCCCTCTACCCGGATTCATTGGGATATATTTTTTCAGGCAGTGCTGTTGCAGACAGCCTGAATTCGAGTGGTTTAAAAAAGGGGAATCAAGCACCGCTTATTGCCATGTTCACCTATCATGATCCCGCAAAAGAAAAAGCCGGCCGCAATGATTTTCAATACCAGGGCATAGCATTCAGTCATGATGGCGGATTTCATTGGCAGAAATACCGCAGCAACCCCGTAATCTCCAATCCCGGTGCCAGGGATTTCAGGGATCCGAAACTCCGTTGGTATGCACCATCACATCAATGGATCTGTACCCTCGCTGCCGGAGATGAAATTCGTTTTTACCATTCACCAGATCTTATCCACTGGACTTATGGCAGCAGTTTTGGAAAAGGCTGGGGCAGTCATGGTGGTGTTTGGGAATGCCCTGATCTGATTTCCTTTCAGACCGATGAAGGAACCAAATGGGTGCTGATCGTCAGTATCG
>CAZAOR010000363.1:0-4136 GCA_964486805.1 uncultured Sediminibacterium sp.
CCGGTATATCCGGCCGGGGATTTTCCGAACCGTATTATTAACGGTGGCAATGGTAGGGGTTCCGCTATAAGTCCGTTGATTGATCCCGGCAATGATGGCGTGTAAAATCGACTGCAGTACCTGCACATTCTGGGGATTCACCGCTTCAGAACTAAGCAGGTCCACCTGGTAGGGAGAAGCCTGCTGACCAGTAGGCTGGATATTCACCATGGCCGTGATCCTTCCTTTTTCCAGGTCTTCCCGCAGTTCTTCCGGCGTTTTATGTACTACACTGATGCCGCTGACCTTGCGGATAGCCGCATATACCGGATTGGTCGTATCGGTATGCGGATCAAAAGCAATATTGACCGATACCCGGCCGCCGCTGCCAATAAACCCGAATACCAGGATAAAAATCATAGGAAATGCGATACTGAAAACAACCGCAGAAGGGCTGCGGAATACTGCTTTCAAACTGCCGCGCGTAATGGCCAGCATGGCCCGGAACTGGTTGTATTGCCCTTTCATACCCCGAATTGTTGCTCAAAACTACGTTTTAATCAATTGTAGCAGGAAAAAAGAAAGTACCAGACAAATGTCGTATATTAGCACGACAAATGTCAGGTATGGCCAAGATGAAAAAATATACGGACCCTTATAAACAGACGGGGAAAGTTGCAGAAAGTCATTCTGCCTATTTGACTGCCTCCAAAAAGCCAATGATTTCGGAATTCAATTTCCGCAGATTCAAAAAGCTGGCTGACAAAATGCCTTTCACCCAGGGGGAATGGTCGCAAATGCTGCATATCTCAGAACGCACCCTGCAGCGCTATGCCAAGCAAAACGGTGTTTTTGACGGTCTGCATACAGACAGGATTTTATTACTGGATGAAATGATCCATGCAGGTCTGGAAACTTTCGCAGATGCGGATCGTTTTTATCATTGGCTCAAGACGGAAAAATCCATCCTGGGCAGGCCCACCGGATTTGAAGCGCTTTTTTCCGAGAAAGGCATTCAGGCCATCATTGACCAGTTGGGCCGTATTCAATCAGGTGTGTACGCATGATACTTTATCGCTTTGCACAGGAACGTTACGGTCATGATCTTTCCGGGAACGGCGCCCGCTTGTATGGGGGAAGATGGAATCCGCCCGGTATCCCAGTGGTCTATACCAGCAGCTCCATTTCGCTGGCCCTTCTGGAACTGATTGCCAACAGCGGCAGTCTCGAATACCTCCAGCATATGCACCTCATCGAACTGCAGGTACCGGATGAACTGGCTAAAAACCCGCATCGCTTTGACCAACTGAAGAAAAACTGGTACCAGGACCTGGACTATACCCGATGGATGGGTAAAAAAATGCTGCAAACTGCGCAATCATTACTCTGTGCCTGTCCCTCCGTGATTGTTCCCCAGGAATGGAACTACCTGGTAAATCCCATGCATGCAGATATCCGGAAACTCAGTATCCGGAAAACACAGCATTTTCATTTCGATGAGCGTCTGTTTCGCAAAACAAATACCACTATTGCACTGCAAAGCTGAATGGCATCCTGGCCTGGGGCTGCCCCACCATCTGTTTCACACGGCGTATTTCAGCAGCCACGCTTAATTGTTCCGGTGTCAGCTCTCCGGCAAGGAGTTTTTCCCGGATCGAATGCTGGTAGTTATTGAGGAGTTGTTCGATAAAACTTTTCTTTTCCGGGTACTCTTTTATCCGGTAGGCATCCAGCTTGGCCATCCGGGCCGCACAAAGGATGGCATCACGCAAGGTACCGATCCGGTCAACCAATCCTACCTGGATAGCCCGGTAGCCCGTCCATACCCTGCCCTGCGCGATACTATCGATATAGGTGATATCCCGCCTGCGGCCATCGGCTACCCGGGTTTTGAAGGTGAGATATACAGAATCAATTCCAGCCTGGAAAAAACGTTTCTCCGGTTCTGTAAGCGGCCGGTCAGCACCTCCCATATCGGCATAAGGAGCTGTCTTCACCCGGTCGAAAGTTATCCCCAATTTGTTTTTGAAGAAAGACTGCAGGTTCGGAACAATACTGAATACACCGATTGATCCGGTTATGGTACCGGCATCTGCAAACACAGAATCGGCCATGCAAGAGATATAATATCCGCCGGATGCTGCCACATCGCCCATGCTTACCACTACCGGTTTATCTTTCCTTGCCAGGGCTAATTCCCGCCATATCACATCACTGGCCAATGAACTGCCGCCCGGTGAATTTACGCGGAATACGATCGCCTCTACATCATTGTCCATCCGGAGTTTCCGAATCAGGTTTTTGAAATTGTCGCTGCCAACCTGGCTGTCGTCCCCATAGCCGGAAACGATATCCCCGTCCGCATAAAGTACCGCAATTCTTTTTTGCGCATTATTTTCATCACCCGGCCTGGCTTTCACATAATCGGATAAGGTTACAAAGTTGATGGATTCCCGTTCACTGATATGCAAGCGCGTGCGGAGTTCCGATTTGATTTCATCATCATACATCAGTCCATCAACCAGTCCGCTGTTCAATGCATCATGTGCGGTCTGGATTTTTCCTTGCACAGCCAGTTCCCGCAGTTGAGCGGTATCAATCTTACGTGCGGCCCCAACAGCTTCCAGGAAATGCGTATACAGGTCCCCGAGCCAGACAGAAGTTTGTAAGCGGTTGGCATCAGTCATTTCGGCAGCCCTCAATGGCTCGGTTGCGCTCTTGAATTTGCCTGCATAAAAAATCTGGGGCTGAATTTCCAGTTTGTCCAGCATGCCTTTGAGGAATAAGAGGCCGGAAGAAAAACCAGACCATTCCACTCCGCCTAAAGGATGACAAAAGACCTTATCCGCACAACTGCCCAGGTAATATCCTTTCTGTGTCATTGTCTCGCCATATGCCAGCAGGAATTTACCGCTTCGCTTGAAATCGAGTAAGGCCTGGTGGAGTTCTTCACTCGCAGCAAAACCATTGGCATTGGTACTGCATTGCAGGTATATGCCTTTGATAGCAGAATCGGCACGCGCCGCATAAATGTGTTCGATTGCAGCCCGCAAAGAAGGGGGTGTGTTTTCCGTGCCGTTCAGGTAGGCATTCAGGGGATTGTCTTTGGACTGTTCGGGAAATGCATGATCCAGGTTAATCACCAGTACAGCCCTGCTTCCTACAACCGGTAAATCCGGGCTTGCTGCACTGCCGATAAAAGCGGCCAGGATGAAAATACCGATCACCGTAAATATAACCAGTGCAAGCAGGGTTGCAAAAAAAGTTTTGAAGAAACTCCTCATGTTATTGTATTAACTGGTGGTGAATTTAAAGATATTTGGGCCGTATCAGGAAGGATTTTATGAATCATGCATTTTTACTAGCGGGGAGTAATATGGGCAACCGGTACTGGTTCCTGAACCAGGCCCTGGAAATGGTTACAGCAAATTGTGGAAAACTCGTCCGGGCTTCTTCCATTTATGAAACCGCTGCCTGGGGACTGACTGAACAGCCTGCCTTCCTGAACCAGGCCCTGGAAATTGAAACAACCTTGTTACCGGAACAATTGCTTACTGTTTTATTACAGATTGAAACATCACTTGGCAGGATCCGGACAATAAAGATGGGTCCACGCACGATCGACCTGGACATCCTGCTGATTGACCAGCTCGTCATACAAACACCTCAACTGGTATTACCGCATCCGGCACTACCGTTCCGCAGGTTTGCACTCCTGCCGCTTTTTGAAATCGCCCCGACCCTGTTACACCCCGTTAGCGGCAAATCGATTACCAACCTATTACAGGAATGTACAGATCCATTGGATGTGCAAAAAAAATCCGGAGCTGCAGGTTAAGTGCCTTTAATTTTGGCACTTCACGAGCGGCCCTTGCATGAAACATCATTTTATTACCGTAGAAGGAAATATCGGCGTAGGAAAAACGACCCTGACTCATTTACTGGCTAAGCATTATAACGCAAGACTTATCCTGGAAGAGTTCGCTGACAATCCATTTCTGCCAAAGTTTTATGAGAACCCGGCCCAGTATGCTTTCCCCCTGGAACTGTTTTTTATGGCGGAGCGATACAAGCAACTGAAGGAAATGCTGCATACAAAAGATCTTTTTCAGAGTGTAACAATTTCAGATTATCTTTTTACCAAATGCCTGCTGTTT
>CAZAOR010000364.1:0-5951 GCA_964486805.1 uncultured Sediminibacterium sp.
GAAGCCTTGCAAAATATTCGTGCAGGCTCCGGGTTATTTCCCCATGGTCTTCATCGGGAGGGGATGGATTTGCTTAGCGTACTTCGATGGTCTGCTGACTATATACGGGTATTCCATCTGTTCCCAATCCCTGGATAACGATTGCAAAACGACCTTTGATATCACCCGTATAAAACCGGAGTACTGCACGTCCATCCTGAAACCGGATATCGGGCTGCCAGTATAAGCTTGTTCGCATATCCGGTAAGTGACTGGTTTTTTGTTTGTCCGTTTTGTACACCGGGCTGTAAAACTGCCGGCTCCATTGCAGCCCCTGGTATTCCAGCACCAGGGCGCGGGCATCTATCGGCAGTCCTGCCAGATCGCCATTATAGGTACTGAAACTTACCACGCCCTTATTCACAGAGGAGCCCTGGTAATTTAATCCGGTTACTACTGACAGTGATTTTATCTTCAACGGGTCCAGTTGCATAAGCTTATTGACATTGAATTGGGGCACGCCATCTAACAGGATCAGGGGCTCTTCTTCAAAGAATCGATCATACAGGCGATTATAGGCACGGATGGAAAAATCATTTTCTTTTCCGCGCAAGCGCAGATCTGTCACATACTCTTTCATTACTTCTTCCATGCTCGTAAACCGGGTATAATCATCCAGGTAATATCTTTTATCTGCCAGGCCGAAAAATGGCAGGGTATCCACGCCGGGCAGGGGAAGAAATTTTTCCGGCGGTGCATAGAGATTGTTTGCCTGCATTGCCACGCTGCGCTTTAAAAGATCCGGGGCCAGGGCGGATCGAAAAACAGGCGTTGGCTTTTGCAAGCCGGTCGGGGCCGGAGCAAAAGGGGCCGTGATACTGATCCGATAACCCGAGTCGGTGTAGGGGTTGGTTTGTACCACGATCTCCTTGGTTCCATAAAAATTACCGGGGTTAAAATACAGCAAGCCGTCTTCCCGGCTGATCGTACTGTTCATCCGGAAATAGACTGCCGGTACCGAAAGATAGGACCGGATTCCGGACACGGGTTTCCCGTTACTGATACGGCTGAGAACCCCCTGTACCAACGGACCTTCTGCTTCCGGTAAATAATGATTCGGTGTATGGGCCTGCACTTCGGACCAGCTAAACCGGCTCCAGCCCTGTGTCAACATCAAATTATCGACAGCAGCGGCAAACTGGGTTTCATCCGGATGCTGCCGGAAATAATAAGCGGGGTCTTCTACTTTTCCTTTCAGGTCGGATCCCAGGAAAAGATACTGCACGATATTTTCTGAAGCAGGTTGCGATTCCAGTGCATCCAGCAGGAATACCGATGCGGAAAGATCGGGAGACTGTGTCCCTGCCAGTATCTGAACCTCTACAGCATTGCGTGGGGCATAATCCTGGCGGTCTGTATGGATAGTCAGTACCGGAGGTATTGCCGGCTGCCTGAAAAACAAGCGCTCAGCAACCGGTTTCCCCTTGCTGTTGAACAGAACCAGGTGCGAAAGGCCTTCCGGCAGGCGTTGGCGATTGATTATAAACGCGGTTTTTCCTTCCTGTAGCTTACTGCGAAGCAGGCTGATCTGTCCTCCGTTCTGGTGCACAAGCAGGTACACGCTATCGGATAAATCCGTTCCTTTATAAAACACCGCTACCGTATCGCTGTTATATGCAGCCCCAAGTACAAAACCCGTGGATTGAATCTCCGGCAATGACCGGGTTAGGATAGTATCCCCGATTCTTACCACAGCACGGTAAGTTTCCTGTTTCTGCGGCAGGAAACGGAAACTACCCATGCCGTATTGCAAACTGGTAAATCTTGCGAGTGTATCGTTCCGGCGGTTCAGGATGGCACCGCTGCAGGCGATCCCACTCCCAAAAATATCTGTTGCTTTAAATCCTATTCGGCTCTCAATGCCATCCACCCATTGTCCGCCCTCCGGAAAAAACTGCAGATCGAATGTATGGTCCTGGCTCATGGTTTCTTGCTGCGGTTCCGGGTTATGAATGGTATTGAAAACAGTAAGTGGTTGTTCAAAAAATCCATTCTCGCCGGCATTGCGCATCCATTGGGTATAGGCACGGAGGGTGTAAACACCCGTGGTTAGTGAAGCTGGCAGATCAATCACGCCGCTGCCACAGCCGGCGGACAAAGCCAGTTTATCCTGTATGACCGGGTGACCAGAAGGGTCGAGTATTTCTATATATGCCACTTTGCTTAACCCCAGGGGATGGTGTTGCTGTGCATCGGTGGTATATAATTTACACCAAAGTTGCTCCCCCGCTACGAATACTGTTTTATTGGTATGTACAAATAGTTTCTCCTGTAAATGGTCAATGGTATATTGCTGCAATTGCCTTGTGATGGCCGGGCTTGCTGCTTCTTGTGCCGACACCGCGGCGGGCAGACAAAGCAAGAGGATGATATAAAATATTGGTTTGCGCATCTATTGTTACCAGAACGATGGTTTTACCGTTGTACCGCCGGAAGTTGTACAGTCCACACAATATCTTTTGGCGATCATCAGGAACGGCGGATTACTGCCTACAAAATACCAGGGCCGAAAACTTGTATCCGGATAATTATAGATCAATGGATTATTGATATCGGCCGGTACAATCACTTTCTCCTGGCAACCCAGGTGAGGCAGGTTTACAATCCAGTCCGGCACCTGGCTATGATCAATAAAAATGCGCTGTTGTGAAATCCGTCCTGCAGAAAGATAGCCAATCACCGGCTCATCCGGGTTGCTGGTACAGTGGATATTGCTTACCAGTTGGGAAGGTTTTAAATCAAACAGACCGCCCAGGTTCTGGGAGTTGTTTTCGATGAGTTGCCAATAGTTAAAAGCCGCTTCTGTTAATCCGTATTGCTTTACCAGGATACTGAATCGAACCGTTAAGCGCACATCATCCGGCGGAATATACTTAACCTGTTCCCGGCTGATCACATCCTGTGTCAGCCCCAGGGATGTACCTACATTAATGTGATCGGCGGGCATGGTAGTCCAGCAGGAATATGTTTGCCGGGGATCATTTAACGGGATGGCATTCAGTGGTGATACCATGCCATTATCCAATACCCAGTAGGTAAACTCCGGCGCATTGTGTTGCCAGGTTTCCTCATAGTCCCAGCGGTAATACCGGGTTTTATTATTGGGATCATGGGTATTCACTTCCACCAGCACGCCGGCACCATCATCAGTTCTCCGCCAATGCAAGCTGTCAATTGCCGGTGTTGCCATCGCAGAAACAAGTTCGGATACATAGGTATGCCCGTCAGCAGTAGTAATTTCAATACCGTATTGCTGCGATGGATCCAGGGTAATTGCCCCGGATTTATAATGTCCGTCCGCATTGGAATCGACCATCGGGTAACGGTTGCCATTGCTGCCCACGATTTTCAGCCGGGCATTCAATTCGGGGATAAAGGGTATGGTATCATTCAGGTTGCGGCTCCGGCTTAATATAATCTGGGTCACCTCATTCGGGTTGGTATTGATATAACCATCCACCACCAGGTAATGATTGACAGCCAGTATGGCCGGGGGCGTAAACGGTTTTTTACAGCCCAGTCCCGCAGCGAGCATGATGATCAAAACACGGTATATCTTCCTGTGCGGCATGGGCATCAGAATTTAATATGATAGGTGATGAAAGGAATGATGGTGCCGAATATCGATAGCTGGTATCCTTTTACCTGACCGTTCTCATTGGTAAAATAAACTGAATACGCATTTTGCCTGGCAGTAAGGTTATAAACACCGGCCGACCAGGCATTGTGGAAACGCTGCTTCACTTTGTGATTCCCCTCCAGGTTAACAGAAAAATCCATGCGGAAATAATCAGGTATCCGGTATTCATTTCTTTGGGAATAATAAAGAGATGTGGCGCCACCGATATTGAAAGTGGCCAATGGCAGGGTGATCGGCCTGCCGGAACTGTACACCAGGTTAGAAGAAACACTTAGCCGATGCGAGAACTGGTAGTTGGCAATAACATTCACGGTATGTGGTTTGTCATAATCCGCCGGGTAATACTGTCCCCCGTTTACGGGCTGCGTAGCGAGCGGATCATTGGTTTTCAGCAACGCACGGGAATAAGCATAGCTGAACCATCCGGTAAATTTGCCGGCTGTTTTCTTTAGCAGAAATTCCACCCCGTAAGCTTCCCCATCAGCATTTACCACATCTGTTTCAATATGGTGGTTCAGTATCAGGCTGGCTCCGCTTTTATAATCGAGATAATGCCGGATCGTTTTATAATAAACTTCGATAGAGGTTTCGATGGTATTCTTTTTAAAATTCCGGAACAGTCCCACAGAGACCTGCTGTCCGTTTTGCGGCGGGATATAATTGTCACTCAATTTCCAGATATCTGTTGGAGAAATTGCCGTTGTATTGGAGAGCATGTGGATATACTGCCGCATGGTGTTATAGCTCAGCTTCACGGAGGTATTGGCGCCTAACTGGTATCTCGCAGATATCCTTATCTCCGGCGCCCCATAGGTTTTCACAAACCTGCCTGAACCATATTGAATCGTATCGGAGATAGTATTGACCGTACGTGGCGTGCCCGACAGGTATTGGTAGGATTCATGGGGGCCAAGATAATTGAACAGCGAGAAATGCAAACCTGCATTTACAGAAAACTTAGCTGTTACCGTATAAGCATCCCCGATATACAGCGCTGATTCCAAGGCCTGTTCTTTTTGTACCGTATTGGGTTTTACAAGTGATTGATCACCGTAAGGTTCAAACGAGCCGGGATGTAATGTGTAATAGGTAGTAGTGGCGCCGAAATTAAGCGTGTGATTATTATTAACACGATAGGTAAAGTCGGCCCGCAGGTTTTTTTGCTGGATATCGTATCGAAGCTGATACCCATTTACCGGAACATAGGTGCTGGTCACGGAATACTGGTACTGGTCAAGCCCGGCTGTGAATACACCGCTCCATCTTTCATTGAAGAGATGCCGCCATTTGATATTGGCGCTGGTATTCCCATAGCGGTAAGCGGTATCATAGTTTAAGTTAAAGAGATCGCGACTGAGGTACCCGGTAAAATACAATGCATTTTTATTATCAATGGTATGGGTGATATGCAGATTAAGATCATAGAAAGAAGCCCCGCTGTTGCTGTATGCCGCATTTGTCAGGCTGTGCAGCAGCCAGTCTGAATACGTGGTTCTTCCGCCGAACAGGATAGATGTTTTATTTTTTTTGATGGGCCCTTCGATATTGAATTTGGATGTGAGGGGGCCGAGACCTGCCGTTCCCGTCCATTTATTGGTATTGCCGTCCCGCATATCAATATCCAGCACAGACGAAAGACGACCACCATATTTTTCCGGGATAGCGCTCTTGTAGAGTTCTACATTTTTAACCAGGTCTGCGTCAAATGCCGAGAAGAAGCCAAACAGGTGCGTGGGATTATAGATAGTGGCATCATTGAACAGGATCATATTCTGGTCTGCTGAACCTCCGCGAACATTGTAGCCGGAGCTGGCTTCGCCTACAGATGTAACGCCCGGTAAAGTCAATACCACCCGAAGGATATCCGCTTCACCGAATACCACAGGAACCCGTTTGATGGTCGTTGCTGTCAGCTTTGTTACGCCCATTTGGGTATTGGTCACGTTGGCGGTTACTTCCCGGTTGCGGACAATTACTTCTTTCAGGTTCTCAACATAGTCATCCATCGCTATATCCAGTTTTCCATTGGCATGCAGGGCTACTTGTAATTGTTGCGTCTGTTTGCCCAGGCTGCTGATCTTTACACGGTGATAGCCGCGCGGTAAGGTAATAGAGTAATAACCAAATGGATCGGTATGGGCTACGACCTGGGGGGTATCGATCGAGATGGTTGCGCCAGAAATGGTTTCTCCGGTAAGCCGGTCACGGATATAGCCCGTAATCGTGGCTTTCCCAATATCCTTGCCGGTATTGGGTCCTATTTCATATAATT
>CAZAOR010000365.1:0-3275 GCA_964486805.1 uncultured Sediminibacterium sp.
CGGGAATTCACGGAAAATGCTTCCCACGAAATGCAAACCCCGCTTGCAGTAATACGTTCGGGCATTGATAACCTGCTGCAAAATGCAGAGGGGCAGGAACAAATCGCCAATGGATTATTGGTAATTGAAACAGCCACCGAAAAACTGGCGAAACTGAATCAATCCCTCCTATTGCTTGCACGACTGGAAAACCGCCATTTCCTGTTTACGGAAACACTGGATCTTTCAGAAGTCATCCGAAAAAAAGTCCAGGAAAGAGAAGAAACCCTGCTGTCCAAACAACTCAGGCTGGAGCTATCACTGGAAAATGCCTTTTTCATCCGGTTTCATCCGCAGTTGGCGGAAATACTGGTTACGAACCTGCTCAATAATGCTATCCGACATACCAGTCCCGGAGGCAGCCTGCATATCAGTCTTGCCGGATCCGTGCTCTCCATCAGGAATACTGCATACGGGGAAGCGCTGGACAGTCATCAGATATTTCAAAGGTTTTACAAATCAAACCCGTCTTCCGAAGGTACCGGCCTGGGCCTCGCTATTGTACGGGAAATCTGCGTGGCAGCCGGTTTATCCATTCAATATGTTTTCAATGACAATGAACATGTATTTACGATCGCATTTGAACAAAGCCCGGCTTAAATGGCTGCTTAGCGCGATGCTGCTACTGGGATGGGCCGGCATGCCTGCTGCCCATGCCCAGGAAAACGGATTGGAATATTACCTGCAGGCAGGTATTGCCAACAGCCCCTTATTAAAAGATATCCAGCAACAGCAGGCCTTGCACGTAATAGATAGTTTACGGCTCCTGGCAAATTATGGTATCCAGGTGAATGGTATCAGTACCAATAACTATGCACCGGTAATAAAAGGATGGGGGTATGATGGCGCTATTACCAACGGATTAAATTTCTCCCAACTCGTCGTTGCTTCCAGGCAGTTGATCCGAAAAGCTGACCTGCAAAACCAGGAAGCTGCTATCGGGCTGCTGAACACTTCCCTGCAGATATCGGGCAAGATCAGTGAACAGGATCTTGTTAAATCTGTTACGGCCCAGTACATCACCGCCTACGGTATCTGGCAGCAACTGGATTTTCACAATGACCTCCTGAACTTATTAAAAAAAGAAGAACTGCTCCTGAAAAGGCTCACCGAAAAAGGAGTGTACCGGCAAACCGATTACCTGAGTTTTCTTGTGAATATGCAGCAGGAAGAACTTGCGATCAGTCAGATCAAACAGCAGTACCAGAATGAATTTGCCGCCCTGAATTTTTTATGCGGCATACAGGATACCGCAGCTGTTAAACTGCGGAAACCCGACCTGCATTTGTCGGTTGTCCCCCTGCCCCAGCAAACCATTTTTTATCGCAAATATGAAAATGACAGCTTGCAGTTGGTGAACAGCCATACACAGATTGATTTTCAGTACAGGCCCAAAGTAAATGTTTATGCAGATGGCGGTTTCCTGAGCTCCTTTGCGGAAAAAGCCTATAAAAATTTCGGTACCAGTGTGGGCTTAAACCTGAGCATACCGATCTATGATGGTCATCAGAAAAAAATGCAGCATGACCAACTAAAAATTGCAGAAATAACCCGCCAGGGATACCGGGATTTCTTTACATCGCAGTATCACCAGCAGGTTGCCCAACTACTGCAGCAGTTGCATGCAACCGATTTACTGTTACAGCAAACTGATAAACAGATCCAATACACGGAAACGCTCATTGAAGCCAACCGGAAATTATTGGAAACCGGAGACGCCAGGATGCCCGATTATATCCTGGCCATCTCCAATTATCTTGCTGCCCATAACCTGGTTACACAAACTACGATCAACCGGCTTCAATTGATCAATCAGATCAATTACTGGAACAAAAACTAAATTATGCATCGGTTATTACCAACACTCGGAAAATTATACCTGCTTGCCTGTTTAGCAGCTTGTGGACAAAAAACGCAGGCACCTGCCGAAGAAGACAGCACACCGGCATCGGCAGCGGTAACACCGGTTACGATTACCCATCCTTCCCTGGGTACGATGGCCGATTCTGTGCAGTTGAACGCGGTATCTGCCTTTCTGCTGAAATCCTATGTAAAAGCCAATGCCACGGGATACCTGCAACAGGTGCATGCCATACCCGGCCAGCTTGTTGAAAAAGGCCAGGTTTTGTTTGTCATTAAAACCAAGGAGGCCCAGAGCCTGGGCAATACCATATCCGGACTGGACAGCTCTTTTCATTTCCCAGGCACCATAACCCTGCCTGCCCAGGGCCGGGGCTATATCACACAACTCAATTACCGGTCGGGAGATTATGTGCAGGATGGAGAGCAACTTGCAACGATTACTGATCCCGGCAGTTTTGTTTTTCTGCTGGATCTCCCTTATGAACTACGTCCCTACCTGCATATCGGTCAATCCATGCACCGCTTGCTACCAGACGGGTCCCGGCTGGACGGACATGTCAGCCGTTCTCTCCCGGTAGTGGATGCCGCATCACAAACACAACAGTTTGTCATACAGCTCTCGCAACCAGTTTCGACAATCCCTGAAAATCTGGTTGCCAAAATCAGCCTATGGAAAGACAGGCAGCAGCAGGCTGTTTCAGTTCCGAAAGCGGCTGTACTCAGTGATGATACGCAATCTTCATTTTGGATCATGAAGATGGTTGATAGTGTAACGGCCGTAAAAATACCCATCCAGAAAGGCCTTGAAACAAGTGATCGGGTGCAGATTCTTTCACCGGCATTACGGGCAACAGATACCATCCTCCTCACCGGTAACTATGGGTTACCTGATACAGCCAAAGTCACCATAACCGGTCAACCATGAAACAGTTCTTCAGCGCCTATAAAAATCCTGTCACCATACTTGCTGTGATCATCCTCCTGGGGGGATTGTTTGCATACGAGCAACTGCAAACAGCATTGTTCCCGGAGATCACTTTCCCGAAAATAAAAATCATTGCAGACGCCGGCCAACAACCGGTTCATAAAATGATGATCACAGTAACGAGGCAGCTTGAGAACGCCATCAAACAGGTCCCTGATCTTCAGAAAATACGCAGTACCACCAGCAGGGGCAGTTGTGAGATATCCGCATTTATGAACTGGAACGCAGATATTGATGTGAGCCAGCAAAGGATCGAATCCAGGATCAATGAGATCCGGAATACCCTGCCGCCGGATATCCAGATCACGGTTGAAAGAATGAATCCTTCCATTCTCCCGATTATAGGCTATTCCCTGGAAAGTACCACCCGGTCGCCTATCGAAATGAA
>CAZAOR010000366.1:0-2859 GCA_964486805.1 uncultured Sediminibacterium sp.
CAAAAAAACAGCCGGGATCCGGATAATATCGGAGATCCCATCTATCTGCCTAAAAAAAACTTCCCGTCTGCCGGCAAAAAGATTGGGAAGCGCCGCCTCATCTTCAATACATTCAAAGCGATTGTTGCCCTGCTCATCATCATGCTTGGCTTCGCCATGATTATCCTTCCCACCCCTGCCAGTTTTGAGATTTACACCCTTTTCTATTTCAATGAACAGGACGGATTCACCCTGATGGACCTGATTTCCCTGCTCATCATCTTTACAGGTATCTATATCCTGCTTACTTCCGTATATACGGAATATGAGGATAAAGACTAACGGGATAACTATTTTTTAATAAGGCGGGTTCTAATCAGGTCCCTGCATTCCCTGTAACCGTTCGTGTACATTTCAACAAACCTGAAACGGCTGTATTTCCGGAGTGCAAAATAACCCACCAAAACACCGATCAGGGTCGGAATAACGGTGGTAATGGCTACGCCATAAATATTTCCCAGCACATAAATCCCGATAATATCGCCTGCAATATTGAATACAAGCATCACCAAAACTTTTATAAAGTTGATTTTAGGTTGATGGATTACGTCCAGGGTAAGCGCAAGAAACCGGTCAGCCGGATATAAAAGGGCAAAGGTCATGAATAACCGAAAAACATTGGCCGCTTCCGTCCCAACATATTTGCCGCCACCGATCAGGCCAATGGCCACATCGGCTAACAGCACAGCCACAATCGCAACCGGCACCAGCGCAACAGTTAGCATCCCTACATATTTTTTCATGATCTGGATAACATCCTGCTTCTTTTGCTGGTTATACGCTTCAGAAAGCGCTGGCATAGCGGTAGCGGCGAAACTCCGAAGGGGAATTTCAATGATCTCCATCAAGCGTTGTCCCAGATTATAAATAGCAAGCGCGGCCGGTCCCAACATAAAATTTATGATGAAGGTATCGGAAGTCTTGAAAAGATTGGCGCCGAAAGTCGTGCCAACACTGAACTTGCCGAAGTGAAACATATCACTGATTCCTTGTTTCGATCTTTTGCCGATTTTTTGAACGCCTGCCCAACCATTGATCAGGGTAAAAATACTTGTCAGGGCCGAAGCGGCAAGATTGGCATAAATAATATTCTGCAGGTTATTATAGCCGGTCACAATCAGGAAAACAATACCAGCAATGAAAAGTGTCTGGCTGACAAAGCGGATATACAGCAGCCTGTCGAACCGCTGCTGCGACTGCACCACACAAGTGGCAACAAAAGAAGGCAGGGTACACAGATAAGTAATGCCGAACCATTTGGAAAAAAATAACAATGCCTCATCATGGATAATGCCGGTCAGAAAAAAAACAGGGATATTCAGCAGGATAAACCCGATGGTAATACACAATGCAATAAACCAGGTGGAACCCAGGATCTCATCAGCCCGATCCGGCGCAGCTCCGGCATGAAACTTGATAAATGCAGTAGTAATAAAACCAGCGCGAAACGTATCTACTAAGAGCAGTGTTGACTGAAAAAATACCCATACTCCCAATTCTGCTATCGGCAGGGCCCGGTAAAGCACGGCCGCTATCACCAATCCGAATACAGACATGGTTGCATTCCCTGCCAGGGACAAAAAATATTTATTACCGAAATAGGACTGGATTTTCTTCCACATGACTTTGAAAATAAGCGCGCTTATTGATTTCCGTTTCCGATCTATGTGTTAATTTGGATAAAAATACATCTTTTCCTGATGGAAGCGCCCCAGTTCCTATTTCCGAATACAGGCCTGCTGGTTACCCATTATAACCGCAGCAGGTCGCTGGAAAGATTATTAAAAGCCTTCCGGCATATCGGCTGCTCTTTTCATGAAATCGTGGTATCCGATGATGGAAGCCGGCCGGAGCACCTGGCCGTGCTGGCGCAATTACAGGAATCATACCAATTTAAACTGGTCACCACACCGGTCAATAAGGGTCTTGGGAATAATATCAATAAAGGCCAGGACGCCATAACCGCGCCTTATACCCTCTATGTACAGGAAGATTTTGTACCGACATCTCTCTTTCCCGAACATTTCAGGGATGCCCTCTCAATTATGGAGCAATATCCTGACTTGGATATCGCCAGGTTTTATGCTTATTTCGATTATCCCTACCGAAAACCTTTTGGCAAAGGTTTCTCGGAAATGGTTTTCCATGGGGCGCCCTGGTATACCAATCACCTGAAGTTTTACTTCTACAGTGACCATCCGCACCTGCGACGCAGTAATTTTTTTCAAAAATTCGGGCGCTACCCGGAAGGGATCACGGGTGACAAAACAGAATACCGGATGAGTCTTTCATTTATCAGGAAAAAAGCCAGAGGTATTACATTCGATGCCTTTACGACCCTGTTTGACCAGAAAAATTCTCCGGATGAACCCAGTACGATGGGCAGGGCAGACTGGCGCCAGCAAAAAAAGCCCCTGGTATTGCTCCTCCGCTTCTTTTATTTAAAGCTGAAGTTCCTACGCTGGTCCCTTGATTTATTATTCACCCGATAATGACAGAACAAGTATTTTTTCAGCAGGTAACATTACTTGTTACGCACTATAACCGGAGCAGTTCCCTGGAAAGACTATTACACGCTTTTACAGCAATCGGTTGCCGGTTCGGAGACATTGTTGTTTCTGATGACGGAAGCCGGGATGAACACTTGCAAAAGATAAAACAACTACAACAACATTTAGGCTTCCGGCTCATTACAACAGCCGTGAACAAAGGTCTTGGCAATAACATCAACAAGGGACAGGATGCCGTATCCACCCCTTATACCTTGTATGTACAGGAAGACTTTGAGCCTGCGGCAGATTTTGCGGCACATTTCAGGGA
>CAZAOR010000367.1:0-2696 GCA_964486805.1 uncultured Sediminibacterium sp.
CGGGTTAAGCTGTTGCAGCTTTCGATGAATCTCCTGGATCTCTATATCAATGGGCTTGGAGATGACGGCGCCACGGATGAAGGACCCTCTTATTGGTTCGCTGCCGGTATGGCTTTGTATGACGGGTTACATATACTGGCAGATGCCACACAACAACACATTCAGGTATTCGATCATCCGATTATTCAGCAACTAGGTTCTTATATTTATAAAACACATATTGACGGAGATTATTTTGTGAATGTAGCTGATGCTAATCCCCGTATCCATGCGGATGGTATCGCAATCTACCGTTTCGGAAAGGCAGTGCATGACACCAAAATGATGGCATTCGGGGCCTGGGCCTTCCACCATATAGAAAATGACAAACCGGGTATTGAATCATTTTTCAAACCACGCCAGCTCTGGAATATGTTAGCGGAAACAACATGTGCCAAAGCGCCACAGGAAGAAGTCCGGCTGGAGGGCATCTACCTGCCAAGTGTTGAGCTGATGACGGCAAGGTCCAAAAACGATCTGTTTCTTGCATCGCATGGGGGCAATAATGCAGAAAGCCATAACCATAACGATGTAGGTGATTTTACGGTATACAGCAAGGGTGATCCGGTTATTATTGATGTGGGCAGGGGAACCTATATGGCGGTTACCTTTTCAAAGGATCGGTATACCCTATGGTACAATACCTCCCCTTATCACAACCTGCCAACCATTAATGGCGCTCAGCAGGAAGCAAGCGAAAAGGCCCGGGCAACCAATGTGCAATACAAGCAGGAGAACGGCCTCACAACCTTCAGTATGAACATTGAAGAAGCCTATGCCGCTGCTGCCAACCTGGTATCCTGGCACAGAGATATCCGGATGAATCCAGCGAAAGACCAAATACAAGTAACTGATACCTATGCCTGTAAGTCACCGCAGCCAACTATTGAACAGTCTTTTATGACCGTTTGTGCAGTTGATTTGAAAGAACCCGGTAAGCTGGTATTTACAACCGCGCACCAACAGCAGGTGGTATTAACCTATAACGCAATGCAATGGGATGCGGCCAAAGAAGTGATGCCGCTGACAGAGCCGCATGAACAAGGTGTGAAAAATAATTGGGATCATCAGCCTGTAACAAGGGTCAGGCTTTTCGCCAGGCGTCCAACACAATCCGGGCAATTCCAGTATACGATTCAGCAGCAATAAGCCCCCCACAATGAATTTATTCTGAAACGGGCGATAAAGAAAATTGCCACATATGATAAAAATCATGTGCAGCAGTTTGGAAAGCGTCCGGCGGCTTTATATTTTAGATGATCAGCTTTTAAAGGATTGGTCAATAAAAACACCAGTTGCATAAGTTCAGAAACCATATTGCGCTGATTACCGCCTCCTTTGCCGTCCTGGCAGGGTTGCTCATCATTGTGGGATGGATCGCTGATATTCCGGTCTTACGGACACTGTTGCCGGGAATGATCTCCACGAAATTCAATACAGCTCTTTGTTTTGTTTTGTTGGGCGGAGGCATTTTAATGCGGTTGTTTAACAAATGGTTCCCGCTTCAGCTTGCGCTATTGCTATTTGTTTTGGCGATAGGTTGCCTGACTTTCGCGGAATATATATTCGGATGGGATAATGGATTGGATAATTTTTTCTGGCAGGGCGGAAGAAATATCCTGGATTTCCCAAACACGGGAAGACCAAGTTTATCTGCAGCTATTGGCTTCATGCTGCTTCCGTTGTCTTTATTAATGACCAGGCGCAACAAGGCCCGCCTCTTCACCTGGATTGTTTTATCGCTCGTATTGGTGACAGCCCTGATTGGAAGCCTTAGTTACCTGCTGGGAATTCCGGCTGTCATGAAATTACCGGGCATTACTTCACAGTCGTTTCTGGGCAGTATCTGCTTTATGGATCTTTGTGTAAGTATCTATTTCCTGAACCTGAGGGCATATGAAAATGTATCGTTCCGGCAAAAACTGGCTGGCGGATTTTTGATCATTTTACTGGTATTGGCCCTGGTATTTTACCTCAACCAGAAAAATGATGAGAACTACCGGGTAACAACGGAATGGATTGAGCATACGAATGAACTGCTGGATCAGTCGGAACAGATTGTTTCCGGTATTGAGATGGTACAATCTGACATCAGGAGTTATCTGGTAACCGGTAATAAGGAGATGCTGCATGGAACTGAAAAGAACCTGGATAAGATACGAGGAAGCCTGGCAGAGTTTGAACGGATTGCCAGTCAGGATACAACACAACACAAACATGTGGACAGCCTGATTGGTCTGATGCGGAGGCGACTGATCGATTTTGAGATGATTCAACATCAGATTAGTCATGGTTTCTTGTCTAAAAGAGAACTGGCAGACCTTATCATTCGGCATAACAGGGTTACGGATTCAATCTACCAACTGATTCACAGAACGCAGGCGGCAGCAGCGGACCTTTTGGCGAGAAGAAAACAGAACAACCAGCAAGCCATAGCCAATTTCCAGCGGATCATTAACTTCTTTGGCATCATTGTCGTACTGGTTTTGTTGGGATTACTCTACTTTATATTGGATAATTTTCGCGGTCGTATGAAAGCGGAAGCAGAAGTCCGCGATCTGAATGCGCATCTTGAGAAACGCATTGAACAACGGACAAAAGAACTGATGAAGTCAGAATTCCAGTTCCGGTACACATTGGATAATATGATGGAAGGC
>CAZAOR010000368.1:0-3567 GCA_964486805.1 uncultured Sediminibacterium sp.
TCACCGTACATCCCGGTAATGCAATCATGGCGGGCACACTGATCGGTATTTATAATTATGTACTGAAATTCGTATCCGGCCTGGATACCATCCCGTATACAGTTCAGCGACTCACTTCCCTGACCGATATCACCAGAAGGATTGAACTGGAAGCAGAAGACTTTCCGCCGGAAAACATCAAATACAATACCCGCCGGAATAAATCAGGCCTGCTTGCAAAACCGCAACCCGTTTTCTGATCATTGCGCCGACATCGATTTCGTATTCTTTGAGCGGGATTCGGCCGCTTATGGCAAAAACTTCTTAATTTTTGCCTCCTTTCTAACGAATCTTTTTGCGATGTCATCCAGAAGAAAATTTATCCGCAATACCGGTTTCCTGGCGGGCGGCAGTATGCTTTCCGCAGGTATCTCCCAGCAGGCTTTTGCCTATTTCAATAAGCGGATCGCCCCAAGCGATCAGCTCAATGTAGCCGCCATCGGGATCAATGGCATGGGCTGGTCCGATCTGACGGCTGCCCTTAAAGTACCGGGCGTTAACCTGGTAGGTTTATGCGATGTAGACAGGAATGTACTGGATCGCCGGATGGGCCAGCTAGATAAAATGAATGTCGACAGTAAGAAAGTGACCACTTACAACGACTACCGGCAGGTGCTGGATCAAAAAGATGTGGACCTGGTGATCATCGGCACACCGGATCACTGGCATGCCCTGCAAATGATCCATGCCTGCCAGGCCGGTAAAGATGTTTATGTAGAAAAGCCCGTGGGCAATTCCATCGGTGAATGCCGCGCCATGCTGGACGCACAAAAAAAATACAACCGCGTGGTGCAGGCAGGCCAGTGGCAACGCAGCCAGCAACATTTCAAAGAAGCGATCGACTTTGTACACAGTGGCCAGCTAGGGAATATCCGAACGGTGAAAGTGTGGTGTTATCTCGACTGGAAATGGCCGCTGGATAAAAAGCCGGACGCACCGGTTCCGCCGGGCGTGGATTACACGCACTGGTTAGGTCCCGCTCCCATGCGGCCTTTTAATCCCAACCGTTTTCACTTTACTTTCCGCTGGTTCTGGGATTATGCAGGCGGGTTGATGACCGACTGGGGCGTGCACCTGCTGGACTATGCCCTGATCGGTATGAAAGCGGCGAATCCCAAATCTATCTGCACCGCAGGCGGCAAATTTGCCAAACCTGACTCCGCAGATGAAACACCGGATACCCTGATGGTGCTGTACGAATTTGACGGCTTCAATGTGGTATGGGACCATGCCGTAGGTATCGGCAATGGCAATTATGGCCGCGATCATGGCATTGCTTTCATCGGCAATAACGGCACCCTGGTACTAAACCGCGGCGGATGGGAAGTGATAGAAGAAAAGAAAAACGAGCACAAGGTGGCTGTTCCTTTTCACCCCTCGGTTGACAATGGACTGGAACGCCATTGGGTGAATTTTGTAGACGTGGTGAAATCACGGAAAATGGAAGACCTGCACTGCCCCATACAGGCAGGCGCCGATATTGCCACCTTCTCGCAAATGGGCAATATCGCATACCGGACCGGTAAAAAACTATACTGGGATACCGCTGCGATGGCTTTCACTGACGAGGCCATCAATCAAACCTATTTTACCAAACCCTATCACAACGGATATGAGTTACCAAAAGTGTAGGGAATTTTTTCAAGCACCAAATTGCAACCTATGAAACATGCTTATCTGCTCAGTGCCGCTTTACTGCTCACCGTTTGCAGCGCCTCCGCACAAAAAACAAACCCTGTTGAAGAAGCGGCTAAAACCGAAGTATGGGAACCGGTTCCCGTAAAAGTGACACCCGGAAAGCTTGCTTCTGATCCTCCTTCAGATGCCATCGTCTTGTACAATGGTAAAGATCTATCCCATTGGGAAAAAGAAGGCGGCGGCGCACCCACCTGGAAAATCGATAAGGACGGCGCTCTTACCGTAGTAAAAGGAACCGGCAATATCGCCACCAAAGAAGGATTTGCAGACTGCCAGTTACACATTGAATTCCGCGAGCCTTCCGTCATTGCCGGTTCGAGCCAGACTCGCGGCAACAGCGGGATCTTCTTGATGGGGCATTACGAATTACAGGTGCTGGACAGTTATGATAACCTGACCTATGTGAATGGCCAAACAGGCAGTATTTATAAACAATCCATCCCGCTGGTGAATGTATGCCGGAAACCCGGTGAATGGCAGAGCTATGATATCATTTTCACCGCACCTAAATTTGATGCCAACGGACAGGTGCAAACCCCTGCCTATATTACTGTACTGCAAAACGGCGTATTGGTACAAAACCATTTTGCCATCAAAGGCAATACCGAATGGATCGGTCAGCCCAAATACACGCCGCTGAAAGATAAGGAGCCCCTGGTATTACAGGACCATGGCAAGGATGGCGGTCAGCCGGTGAGCTACCGCAATATCTGGATACGGTCTTTATAAACCGGAAATCACACGACTTCAAAGCAGGTAACATCCCATGTTTACCTGCTTTTTTTATCTCGGCAAGTTCTCAGCCAACAGGCGTCACGGGAATAGCTTTACTGCTATGCATCCTGTTTCAATTTCAAAAACATCTGCTACTAAATGACCGTGCCCAGTTCCGGCAATCATTTCCCTCTGAGAAACAGGAAGCAATTTTATGCTGATAGCGGATGACCGGCAGAGCTCAGGGAAGACTTGCGGGAAAAACAAACGGCAGAGACTGTTTAAACACGGGATGGTCCGGCATGCAGCCAGTCCATCCCGCATAGAGTTGTTCAGAGGACAGGACTTGTTGGGTCAGCGGATAAACAGGAGGTACAAAGCAAAACATTGCAGCAATCCATCGCAAGGGGAAAATTCCCGTTTATACCGGCGATTTTTACCGGAGATGCTGTGCAAAATCCACTGCGCGTTTTTCGGCCCAGGTATTCCTGCTACCACGCATCTGAAACCCGCAATGGCCGCCATATTCCGGCAGTTCCACCAGCAAATAAGGATTACTGTCGGCGGCTTCCAGGCCATAACAATCCGGTTTTAAAAAGCTGTCGTTCCTGGCCTGAACCAGCAGGGTGGGGACTTTGATCGCCGGCAATAAAGGCGCTACACTGGCGCGCGCATAAAAATCGGCGGCGTTTTTGTATCCATGCAGGGGAGCGGTATAACGATCATCAAACTCAAAAAAATTGCTGATCTGCGCATATCCTTCCACGCGCAATTGTTCCGGGTACATTTTTGCTTTCGCACGAATCTTCTCTCCTAATTTTCGCAGAAACCGGGACTGATACAAGCGATTCTCTGGTAACATCAGTTGCCGTACACTGCTTTCCAGGTTACAGGGCGTGGAAAAAGCGATGACCGCTTTCACTGCTGCCGGTACGGAAGCCGGATCAGCGGCCACTGCCCGGATACTCAGGCTGCCACCCATGCTGAAACCCACCAACACGATTTCCTGGTAAGCATACCTGCTGATACTATAGCGGATCACAGCCTGCAGATCGCCAGCATCGCCATGGTGATAAAATCGAAGCAGGCGGTTCATCTCACCGCTGCAACTGCGGC
>CAZAOR010000369.1:0-4508 GCA_964486805.1 uncultured Sediminibacterium sp.
TTATCACTGATATATGATGTGATGCATTGTCAAAGAGAGAACCATATAGCTTATCAAATTCATCTCTAAGCGGGCCATGACTGGCAAAGCAAACCCGGTCAATCGTTTGGGTTGCGCTTTCCCCCTTTCTAATTTCTTTGAGATATTGGGGTATTCCGCCCATAACCATATAAAGCTGGAGAATCTGGTATCGGTCAAGTGTTACTGAACGGCTTTTGAGATAGGCTTCTGTTTCGGTCAGTGTAAACGGCCTGATGCGTAATCGCGTAGTTACTCTATTGTGCAGCCCCCCTTTGTTGTTCAGCACTTTTTGTATCATCCAGGATGCCGCAGAGCCGCATATCACTAGTTTAAGATTAGGACGGGTAGAAGCATAGGTGTTCCAGAAATGTCCAAAATATTTTAAGAACCCGGATTTATGTGTATCAAGCCAGGGAAATTCATCAAAGAACACAACCACTTTCTTTTTTTTGACAATAGGTTCCAAAAACTGTTCTAATGCCTGGAATGCAGAAGACCAGTTTTCAGGTACAGCAAGTTTCATGGTGCTTCCTGCCGCTTTTTGCAATGCCGCGCTAAAATTTTCGAGCTGTTCTTTCATATCAGCATTGTGAACGCCGGAAATTTCAAAGACCAGTTGTTTTTCAAAAACAGATTTGATTAAAAATGTTTTGCCTACCCGGCGGCGGCCATACACGGCAATCAACTCGGCTCCTGTATTTGATAGGGCATTTTCCAGTATCTTTTTCTCTTCTGCTCTCCCGATCAGTGGTTCCATATTAAAGGCTTTTGGCTGCGGATATATTTTATTGCCAGCCAAAACTATCTAAAAAATAGGCACATTTGGCTGAAGATAATTTTTTATTGTCAGCCAAAACCATTCTAAAAATGGGCATATTTGGCTGTGGATAGCAGATATGTATTGAAAATCATACACTTATATTTTCTGTTTCCTCATTCTGCATTTCCAACTTATACATTTACCGTTCAACCAGATTTCCGGTTTCCGCAGGGTCACCCGACGCAGGCAGAGACCCTGCGGTACACAATAGGCAGTCTGTGTGTTATAAATACCAGGTGTATACCAAGGGCTTATCAGGTTTCCGCAGGGTCACCCGACGCAGGCGGAGACCCTGCGGGGAAGGTAGTGCTTCGGCGGACAGGTTGTCCCGACAGGAATCCTTGCCTGCGCCAGACTGGGAACTTGTATCTAAAATTTAGTCCCGCCGACTGCAAAGTAGCCCGGACAAGAATCGAACTTGTATCTAAAGTTTAGGAAACTTCTATTCTATCCATTGAACTACCGGGCCACTTTGCATGCGGGATATTCTATCCTTTGAACTACGGGACCAATTGACCGGTCAGGAGGTAATAAGCCGAAAGCCCCCTTCCCCGCAACCAGGCAGCAAAAATAAGGGTTAGCAGGATATGATACCCCAGCAATCCCTTACTGAGGTTTAACCGCCCAGAGGGCCTACAGTTTTACCCGGTATTTCTCCATGATTGCCTGCAGCAGGTCAAAACGGTAATGAATATCATATTTCTGCTCCAGTCGTTTAAAATCAGCCGGTTGGGGCCGCTTATTGTTTTCAAATAAAGATGCCAGTTCCGCCATATAATAGGCATGCTCACCCGGCAGGCTGATATCAATTGTTCTGGCCGGTGCAGGACCATTGTTCCAGAAAGTATGCACCAATCCGCGTGGGCGCAGATGCCAGCCCCCTGCCTTCACCTCGGTTATCTCAGCACCAGTCATTACCACAACAGTCCCCTCCACCACCCGGCATAACTCATCGGTGTGCGTATGAAAGTGCGGCGGCGCCCCTAACTCCCCGGGTTGGATAACGGACTCCCATAATCCGAGCAGTCCGGATGTTTCCTTACTACTCAACTTAAATGTGATTTCCATTTCCCCCACCCTGCCCTTTTTCCCTTCACCTGGTCCGATATATACGGTGCCCGGTTCGGGATTCTGAAGTTGATTGGAAGCATGGCCGGTGATGGGCAATAATCCCGCCCCCATTGAAATTGTTGCCATTTGTTGCAGTAGGCGGCGCCTGCTGAGCTGTGCGTTTTGCATGGTATAGTTTTCCTCAAAACTATCCGTACCAGGGGTCAGCAAATAGTACAAAAACGACATTTACCGGGTAATGTTTCCCTGCAGGCGCAAGGGCGTTGCTGCCCAATCGCTTTGTATACCAGTTGGCGTTACACCTGCAAACTCTCTGAAGTCCCGTATAAAATGCATCTGGTCGTAATAGCCGCAGGTATGCGCAACGGATGTCCAGCTTACCTGCTGGGCATGTTCTTTCAACTGGTATGCTTTTGAAAAACGAATCAACCGGGCAAAGAGTTTGGGTGGCAGCCCGATCCGCTCCAGGCACTGGCGCTCAAACTGTCGCAGGCTGAGGCAGGCAAGAGAAGCTGTCTTTTCCATAGAAAGCCCCCCACCTTGTTTTACCAGTTCCTGTATGGCAAAATCGAATGGCAGGGCGGGCCGCAGCCGTTGCAATTGCCGCAGGAGGAATGACTCCGCCACCATTTTCATTTCACCCCATGTTTCCGCATTCTGTAATTGCGTATATACGGTTTGAATCTCTCCGCCCAACAAGGCACGGGTCTCCATATCCGTATCCACAATACCGTGCATAGGCATCCCCAGTAAACGGTGCAACCCGCCGGGATGAAAAATGATACCCAGCATAAAATGGTCCTTCCCTATATTCAGGTTCACCCTGGTTAACTGCGGCCCTACTGTTATACTTCCGGCTTTTTCCGTATAAAAAGTTTCGCCGTTTTTTTGTGTTTGTACCGGGTCGTTCAGGTAGAAGTAAATATAGTTTTGCGGTGTGGGCGGAAAAGGGCATACGATATCTTCCTGTGTATGCCGGAGATCTGCACGATATATCAGTATCCCGCTTACAAATTCCTGGAGGGCAGGATGTGGTTTGTATAATTGCTGCTGCAATGCCAGGTGTTTCCGTTAAATTAGTCTTTTCCCTTCATTTTGTATCATGGTTTCCCGCCTGCCGTATCACCAGTGCATGCAGCACCTGCGGAAATAATGCATCCATATACTCCGCCGCGGCTTTCGCAGATCCGGGAAAGGTCAGCACCAATGTGTGCCCCGCAAATCCTGCCACTCCCCGCGACAGCATGGCATAAGGCATCCGCTGCTGGCCATATTGCCGGGCGGCTTCCATCACTCCGCTCAGTTCCTGGTCGAGCAGGGGACGGATCGTATCCGGCGTAATATCCCGGGGCGATACCCCCGTTCCGCCCGTAAATATGAGCAGGCTTACCTTCTTTTTTACCGCCTCCTGTAATGCCTGCCTGATGTTTGCCGCCTCATCAGGTATCACCCCGTAATCAATTTCCGCGATACCCGCTTTTTGCAGGCTTTCCATTATCAGCTTACCTGCAGTATCTTCTGCCATTCCCGCTGCTACCCGGTCAGAGCATACAATCACCGCTGCTTTTATCAGGGCACTATCGGGTACTTTGTACTGGCTTTTGCCTCCTTTCTTCTCCAACAGTTTTATCTCCCGTATTTCCACCTGTTTGTCTATCGGCTTGAGCATATCATATAAAGTCAGCGCCGCTACTGATGCGCCATGCATGGCTTCCACTTCAACCCCCGTTTTATACACCGTATGTACTTCCACTTCAATATGAACAGACAAATCATTGATTGAAAACCGCACATCCGTGTATTCCACAGGCAGGGGATGACAGTCAGGTATGATATCGCTGGTTTTTTTCACAGCAAACAAGGCCGCCACTTTTGCGAAGGAAAATACATCGCCCTTGGGCACTTTCTGTTCCCGGATGGCCTGTATTGTATTTTCGGAGGAGGTTTGTACTACCGCCAGAGCAATGGCTGTGCGAAGCGTATGATTTTTATGCGTGATATTGACCATGTCAGCTATTTTCTTTCCAGGCTGTTGCGTCCGTATCCAGTATCTCTTTCCCCCAAATAGGCAAACGGAACTTGATCGCTTCCACCAGTTCTTCACAGCCTTCGAATGCCGCTTTCCGGTGCGGTGAGGATACAAATACCAGCAGGCTTAGTTCTCCCGCCGGTACCAGCCCCAGGCTATGGTAAACATGCAGGCAGGTTATGGGATATTTTGCAAACAGCTCTTCCCGTATCAGGTGCATCTGTTCCAAGGCCATCTCCGTATAAGCAGTGTATTCGATTGCCCGCACCTTTCCGCCTTCTTTCTCATCCGCACGCACCTGGCCGAGGAATATGGTATGGGCGCCGATCCCATATTTATCTGCATGTTTCCGGATCTCCTCCGTCAGCTTCTGTGCAGGGACAGGCCCTTCCACAAATATATTTTTTACCCCTGTTTTCATGATCGCTGTTGTTTATAATACGCCGTGATACCGCCTTTCACACTGTAAACAGTCAGTCCGCGCCGGGACCTGATCAGTTGCGCAGCATACACACTGCGAATACCCTGGTGACAGATAATATACAGATCCTGGCCGGGCAGACTGTC
>CAZAOR010000370.1:0-3760 GCA_964486805.1 uncultured Sediminibacterium sp.
GTACTTGGCTCCGGTCATTGTTTCAATACCATAGCAGATTCGGCTGTATGCCAGGTATCGCTCCGGAACATGAACCGGGTACTGGAAATCCATGAAGCAGATCAGACAGTAACGGTGGAGGGCGGTATTCGTTATGGGGAATTGGCTGCGGCACTCGCTCAAAAGGGCTGGGCATTGGCCAATCTGGCTTCCCTGCCTCATCTATCAATTGCAGGCGCAATCGCAACGGGAACACATGGATCGGGCCTGCAAAATCAGCAGCTATCATCCGCAGTAACGGGAATCGAATTACTGCGGTACGATGGTGCATTGATGCAAATCAATGAACAGGAAAATGCCGGATTATTACGCGCTGTAAGGGTTCATCTAGGGGCCCTGGGTGTGCTTACACGCATCAAGCTCAGGATTGAACCGGCATTCGCGGTAAAACAGTCGGTCTGGTTATTACCCGTGCTGGATCGGGTTAAACAAGACCTGGTATCCGTATTTTCCTCCGGGTATAGTGTAAGTGTATTTACTGATTGGCAAGCGGGTGATGCCAATACGGTATGGGTCAAATCCCGGATGGATCAGCCCCATTCCGGCGAAATAATCGCGTCAATACCCGGTGCCCGGCCAGCCCCCGAAAACAGGCACCCCCTGCCCGGCCTGTCTGCCGAAAACTGCACAACACAAATGGGGATACCCGGCCCCTGGCAGGAACGATTGCCCCATTTCAAAATGGGGTTTACACCCAGTAACGGAGAAGAGTTGCAATCGGAATATTTTATCCCGATCGAAAAAGGAAATGCAGCGATTGCTGCAATTGAAAGGATCGCCAAACAGATCAGGCCCCTGCTGTATATTTCAGAACTCAGAACCATCGCCGCGGATCAGAACTGGTTAAGCCCCTGTTATCAGCGGGACTGCCTGGCGATACATTTCACCTGGAAACCGCTGCAACAGGAGGTTAGCGGCATATTACCCCTCATCGAATCGGTATTGGCGCCGTTTTACCCAAGACCACATTGGGGAAAATTGTTTACACTGTCTCCGCAAATACTTGCTGAAACCTATCCCCAACTGGATAATTTTAAAGCCCTCATGCAGGAACTGGACCCGGCAGGCAAGTTCCGGAACGCATGGATACATCAGTATCTCATAAAAAACAAGCGCTGATACTTTCCAAATGCTGTAAATTTAATCGTGCGGACCCGGCAGTCAGGAGATATCCGGGTGCAATGATACTTATCAGCAAAAGGACCGTAAAGTTTTGAAACAACGCTATACCCGGCCGGAAACGGTTTTTTTCCTGGTATTGCCTTATGGCATCAGCGCCGGTTTTGTGTCCGTCACGCTTCCCTTTCTATTGATCAAACATGGTTTTTCTGTAGCAACAGCTGCTTCGATTACTGCATTAGGTGTTTCAGCCAATATCTGGCGATTTATCTGGGCACCTTTAACGGATCTTACATTGAACCTGCATAAATGGTATGTAATCGGTACTATAGCCTGTGCGGCAACCCTGCTGCTATTGGGCTTTATACCGTTTGATCTGCATGCAACAGGTTTGCTGATCGTATTGGTGGTACTATCCCAGGTTGCAGCAACTTTTGTGGTGGCCCCTGTTGGCGGCTTTATGGCAAAAACAGTACCGGATGATAAAAAAGGCCGCGCCGGCGGGTGCTTCCAGGCAGGGAACCTCGGCGGTGTTGGTATCGGTGGCGGGGCCGGCTTATGGATTGCACAGCAATATTCCTATCCTCTTGCCACGCTATGCCTGTCCGTTTTGGTATTGGTTAGTTTATCGGCATTGTTTTTTGTGCCAAAGGTTCCGGCTGATAAAAGGCAAACAGTGTCTGCAGGTTTTCAGGCTATCTGGATAGATATAAAAACTTTATTCCGATCACCAATAGCCGTATATACTACCCTCATCATCCTGGTGCCTATCGGTTCGGGGGGTGCCGCGAATATTTGGTCCTCGGTAGCCGGCGATTGGAAAGCCAGTGCCGGAACAGTTGCATTAGTAACTGGTGTTTTCAGTGGTCTGATCAGTGCGCTGGGTTGCGTATTCGGCGGCTGGGTGGCTGATAAGTTAGGCCGATGGTGGGCGTATCTCGGAGCAGGTACCCTTATTGCATTGGTTACTTTGCTGATGAGCATATTCCCCTTTACGCCCTTTACCTATGCTACGGGTGTGCTGTTCTATGCTTTTATGATGGGCTTTGCCTATGCCGCATTTTCCGCCATTGTTTTATTAGCGATTGGTAAAGGACTGGCTTCCACCAAGTATGCCCTGCTTTCTTCCGTAAGCAATATTCCGGTTGTTTATATGACCGCACTGGATGGCTGGTTGCATGATAAATACAATGTAAAAACCATGTTGTGGGGCGAAACCGCGCTGGGACTTGTTTTTGTCCTGATCTTTCTTTTATTGCTGCCCGGATTCCGGGGAAAAGCGGCATTGCAGCAGCTTCCATCCTGAAATGAAGAACGAATCATCCATCCAGCCCTCATCCGGATCAGCTGCGGTGTATAAACAACAAAGCCCCGTACGATTGACGGGAGCTTTTGTTTTCGGAAAGCCTTCCCGAATGGGGGAGACGTTGAGGTTAAGGGGCAGAAAGAAACTATTCATGCACATCTACACCAATATTTCATCAAGCTCTCGGTGCAGTAGCAGTAAAAGCTAAAAACCCCTGGGTCAAAGCCAGGCCCTGGAGCCAGATGGATCGTATTTGCCTACCAGTACCTGAGACACTGCATAAAGGGATTTTCTTCCCATTCTGTCCCCAAGCCATCAGGCTGTGTGGATGCTTTTCCTTACTATGCCATTTTATAAAAATATCAATAACAGAACGCGTTCAATAATAAACCTTAATTTCTGCCGTGCTGTCGGGGAAACCTGTTATATGAAAAAAGGATTTCCTGCTCTTCACCCGCGACTGATCATCATAGCTGTATTGGTGGGTAACAACAGTATTCACGGCGCCCTGGTCATCCAGCCAGGTTTCTTTTAAAGGATTATTGGGCGAATACATATCGGCGGGCAGGTAAGGCAGGTTCTCAAAGGGTTCCAGTACATTTGCGTGGGTATCATATCCGGTATAGGTACAGGCTTCTGATTGTTTCCATTGCTGGTTGATATACTGGAAAGTTGTTTTCTTCTGCAGATTACCATCTGCCCCATAATCAAAACCGAACTTCATAAACGGAAACTCCAGGGTTCCATTGATCAAAGTCTGCAGGCAGCCGGACAATTTATTATCGGTATACGTATAATCGTAACGATAACGCAATGCATTGCTGGCGTTATAGGTTTCAACTTTTATCAATTGTGTACCGGAATAATAATACTTCCATTTACCGCCGAAGTCTACCTGGCTCAAAACCCCGGCCTGATAGCTGAACTGGTAGGTTTGTGAACTGCCATTGCCATAAATAACAACCATATTATCTATTTTGCCATCGTTGCGATAGTTCACTTTCAGTTGATCCCCATCCTGTTCCAGTTTTACAATCCGGCCATTACTGTTCCCGTTATCGTTGTTGCTGCCGGGTGTTGATTTCTGACAGGCTAAAGCAAGAAGCAGGCTGCCGCATAAAAACCATTTTAATCTCATACAAGGTATTTTGATTGCAAATTTGGGTGCAAAGCCTTGCTGCCGCAATCACACAAACATGTACATGTGACCAGGGGATGTTTTCTTATTTAAGCGGTGAATTGGTCGGAATGTTTTTTTCAGGCTTTCACATTTTTTTAAATCCTGTGATAAGTATT
>CAZAOR010000371.1:0-2889 GCA_964486805.1 uncultured Sediminibacterium sp.
CCACAGCTTGGGCACCTATTAGTAGTTCTATCGCGGAATACGCTGTTGAGCAGCAATTTCTTCTTGCTCTTCGCGTTCCTCATCTGAAGGAATAGGATAGACTAAGGAATTCAAATCTACATGTGTCCTAAAACCTTGATAAAACATAGGATGCACTGCCAGAGTCATATCATTTGTCAAATGTGTCATCCCGGATCGCTGATATTCGAAACGCGCTTGAATCAGGGTTTTAGCGCCGCCATACAATTCTTGTTCATCTTCGATGACTCCAACTATCCCCGCTTGCACAAATAGTTTCATGGCTGAATCGCGATCCTGATCCTGCCGCCTAAGATATCCTTTGGATTCTTGAAACCGCTGGTGTAAAGAAGATAAGTTCAAGATGTTAGGAGCTCCTTGAAATGTCCTCTCAGCAAGTTCTTGGATGCCAGGATAAACATTATTGTATAAACTGAGGAGGCTATTACTGAGAACTACGAGCATCGCATTAGTACCTTCTCTGATACATTCAGAAGTTAGCTTATCAATTGGAATCTTATTCTTCACGCCAAGTGACATGATAATATTTAGGAGCTGAATTAACTGTCGTGGTGTCTTTTGAGTATGGCTCAGAATATAAGGTAGCGTGGCGAACTCAATATCAGAGAAGGAAACTGTACGCTCGGGAATAAACCGTTGTAGATACAAGAGAGGATCCTCTCTGTGGATGCGCTCAATAGTCGATGTAGTTACATTCCCGGACCGTGTGAGACTTGAATACCTGGGATTAAGCAAAAGATGAGCATACCTTTTTGCAACAAGTTCTACGAGATCGCGATATTGCCACAATATGAAATGCTTCTTTCCATCAAACTTATGATAATGTGTTGAAGTGATATCGCGTTCGATTTCACTATGAAGAGCAGCTTTGACAGAAACACGATGTCTATGACTTTCTCTATACGCCTCGAAAAGAGCATCAATCAGACCCGCCACACATCCAGCCGCTATTTTATCATTGAAATCATAGAATTCTTGTGAATCAAGGAGAACCAGACATCTCTCATCCCTAGAATTTAACAATCTCCACATTGAGTTAAGCGCCTCTCTGTAAGATGAGGTTTCCAGAAACTTCATTGAAGTGTCAAAACTTGATCCTTCATTGCCGCTTTGACTTGAGTTTTCAGAACCAAGATGACTGATAAGCAAATCAAGAATTCGATTTAGAGGAGATGTTGAGGGCTCCCTAATCTCTTGGACAATATCCACAGAAGCTAAATATCGAGCAATTGAATTGTGTTCATCAGACCAATCATCGGCATTACTCTGCGAATAGATGGCATGCATCGCAGCTGTATTTATTGCCCATGTCCATTTTCGCTGAAAGATCATTGCACGTTGTAAATCATTCAACGTTGCTGTGTGCAATTGAACAGCCATCGTAAGATTGAGGAACAATTTCTCTTGACTAAGAATCGAAGAGTATGTATATGTATTGCTCAATTTTGCGCGTACTTCATAGTCCAGCATTCTGATGAGAGCTGTTTTTCCTGTGCCACGACGCCCAAATATTAGCAAGAGATGATCCGGCTTAATTACATCATAAGAGCCAGTATGAACAAATAGATCTGGGTCAAGGTCATCGTCTTCATCAATCTCAGCTTCAGTTGGCCCAAAGTAGGGTTGCACTTGCAGGCTGCTCCTAAACAGTTGATAGCGTAATACTGGCCGATCACACGGTATAAAAGTTCTATCCTTTGTTTGCATGCTTTTCTTTGACGTTTTTTTCTGCGAGCAGTGCGATGATAAAAACAATGGTTGCAATTCCGAACAAGATCACCTGTGACCATTGAAGGAAGAGATTTGGAGCACTCGGTTTCCGTTCTACCACTAATGTTAATATTGTTAGGCTCGGGACAAGCAGTAAGGCAATGATGCATGCGATTAATGCAGTAAAGAAGCGTCTGTCTATTTTGTAACTTACAGTCATCTCTACAGTCATCTTCGCAAGTCGAATTATGGTTTGTCCATATAGAACTGCTGCGAGTATGGACCATTCAGGTTCATCGAAAATATTAATCCACTCCGACTTAGAAGCTTCAACAATACCAAGGACGATGAACGGGAGTAAAATAAAGCACAACTCTTCAATAATAATTGAAGTGTGGCCCGATTTGTTGTTTCCGTATGCTCTTATGTCCATTAGTGCTATCGGCTTGGAGTGTACGTGCCTGCTATCTGCAGAGCGAATTAATAAAATTAGCTCATCTATTTGCTAAATCCTATACCCATTTGCGGCAACCTCAGGTTACTTCATAATAGCAGCGAAGATAAATACGCCGGGAGTTGCACCTCATGCGCGAGCTCCAGCGTGCGGCGGATGCGGCAGCGGACTTTGTTGACGGCGAATTCGGAGGTGCAGAGTATCTCAGCGATCTCGCTGCTGTGCATGTCGGCGGAGACGAGTGACGCGACGCGCAACTGGTTGGGTGTTAGCTTCGGGCATTGCGCCGCGATGCGTTTGACGCGCCAGGTGAAGATACCATTGGTGCGGACATCATATTCTTCCCATGCGAGATGACGCTTTGCTCGGCTACGCCGGGCGCGGTGGGGTCGATTGCAGCGTGGATGCGCAGCGATAGGACGTGTGTACATACGACTCTATTCCATTGTGAGCTACGAGACAGTGCTGTTCTGGACATTGTGGGCGGCTCATCTTCGGAAGCATGACTTCGGAAGTAGGTAGAAGTCGATTGACCAGCGAGTGGGATCGTCGCCCGGTACTCACACTCGGCTGTTGCGCAACAATATAGGTATTTACGATTGATTCTTATTGCAAATATAACGGATTAGAAAAGCATGTCTGGAATTTCTCAAATTTTTTCCGAGGCTCTTGACTTCGGTCCGTAG
>CAZAOR010000372.1:0-5715 GCA_964486805.1 uncultured Sediminibacterium sp.
ATTCAATTTTCTGGCGCATATACGAAGGACAAACCAGCAGCTATATGCAGTTTGTGAGCGGCGAGATCCCCGCTTTCCAGTTTTCCAGGTAATGAAATATACGGTTGATATCAGCCATGATGTTCCTGTTGGAAGTAAGCAGGCAATGATCACCATATACCAGTGCTGTTTTTTCATTCAGGTTGCCTGTACTCACAAAACCGTATTGTATCGTTTTATTCTGCTGTCTTTTTTTAATAATACAAAGCTTGGCATGAATTTTCATGCGTGGTACTCCCAGCAGAACCTGCACACCTTCTTCATCCAGTACTTTTTTCCATTCCAGGTTGGCTTCTTCGTCAAAACGGGCTTTCAGTTCCAGCATGACCACGACCTTTTTTCCGTTGCGGGCAGCATTGATCAATGCATTGATGACCTTAGAACTGGGCGCCAGACGGTAAGCAGTTATTTTGATGGACTGTACATCCGGATCCATGGCAGCTTCCCGGAGCAGGTCAATAACAGAATGGAATGAATGATACGGAAAATGCAGCATCACATCCTTTGCCAGGATAATATCTGTTACCCGGCTGGTGCCTGCCAAAGCCGGGTGTGTGAAAGGCGATCTGCGCGTGTTCTTGGAAGCAAATACATCGGGGAAATCCATGAAATGACGAAAATTATGAATCCTGCCACCGGGAATGATATTGCTTTTCCGGTTCAGGCTCAGCCGGCGTATCAGGTATTCCAACAGTCCCGCATCCATATCCTTATCGTAAACAAAGCGAACCGGTTTTCCTTTACGGCGGTTTTTCAGTCCTTTCTCTATTTTTTCAACAAAAGTCGTGCTGACATCATTGTCAATATCGATCTCTGCGTCTTTGGTAACTTTAAAGATGTGTGCATCAAAATAGTCGTACTCAAAATAGGAAAAGACATTCGGCAGGTTGAACCGGATCACGTCTTCGAGCAGGATAATATTTTTTTCCAGGCCCTTTGATGGCAACTGAATAAACCGCCCCACTGCTTTTGCCGGCACCTCAATCAGTGCATATTTCTGACTGTAAGCGCTTTCTTTCCTGCGCATTACCACACCGAGATAAATGCTTTTGTCGCGCAGATAGGGAAGCTGGGGCAGGCTTTCAATCATGAGCGGAATGATATTGGAGCGAACTTCTTCTTCAAAATACCGCTTTACAAATACCTGTTGTTCCCGGGAAAGCTTCTTTTCACTCACCAGGAAAATCTTTTCGCGGCGTAACTCCTGTAAAATGCCTTCCCAGATTCGATTGAATTCATTTTGCTGCTGTAAAACAATGGTCTGGATCTGGTCCAGGATTTGCTGCGGGTCTTCTTCCAGGTGGATATCGGGTTTTTTTCTTTTTTCATTGAATTCCACCATGCGTTTCAGGGTGGCAACCCGCACTCGGAAGAACTCGTCGGAATTATTGGAGAAGATACCCAGGAAGCGGATACGCTCTTTCAGTGGAACGGACGGGTCATTGGCTTCCTGCAATACCCGTGCATTGAAGCTTAACCAGCTGATATCTCTCGGGATCAATAATTTTTTCGCCATAATATTTTACTCATTGTCTTAGGACTTTCGTAAAAATAAGCAGGCCGGTGTTGGGATCATATTAAGTTTCCGGCGCAATCAGGAATAGGAGGACTTGATGCGCTGGATGATTCCGGTAGTTGAAAAGCCTTCCACGATCGGATTGATAACCACCCGGCCACCATTCGCCATCACTTCCCGGGCCCCTACAATCTGATCAAGGGTATAGTCTCCCCCTTTTACGAGTACATCCGGCATAATGGCAGTGATCAATTGGAGAGGGGTATCTTCTTCAAAGATCACCACCGCATCCACCATGATGAGGCTGGCAATGACCAGGGCACGGCTTTGTTCCCGATTGACAGGCCGTTCCGGACCTTTCAGCCGCTTGGTGCTTGCATCGCTGTTCAGGCCAACTATCAGGTAGTCTGCTTCCCGGGCAGCCTGGGATAAAGAGGCAATATGCCCTTCATGTAAAATGTCGAAACAGCCGTTGGTAAAGGCAATCGTCTTTGGCCCGATTCGCCATCCGGCTATGCGGGACAAGAGCTGTGACAATGACAGGATTTTCTGCGGAATACGGTCAACGGCTTTCATGAGCAGGTTTTTTGTTATAGAGTGGGAGTAAAATCAGGCAGATAGTCCCAACCAGGACGACAATCAGGAATTGCGCAAACCATTGCAGGGTGCCGTTGGCGAAACCTATTTCAAAAGGAATCTGGCTTTTTTCGAGCACTTTGGCAATGAAATAGGCATAGGCTCCGATACCGCCGGGTGTAATGATCATCCCGATACTGGCAAATGCCAGGGCAGAAACCGCATCAGCCCATCCCAGGCCCGAAGTGCCCGTAGTAGCCATCAGCCCCACCCAGGTACCCCCGATGTACAAAGTCCAGATCAGGGCGGTATATAACAGGAAAAGCCCTTTCCGGCGCAATTTGCGAATACTGATCAGTCCTTCCCAGATACCCCAAAGGATTTTTTTGGCAAGGATCACGATCCGCAAGTGGGCAAACTGCCGGAACCAGACTCGCATCGCAACGGCAATGAACAGCAGGATGCCAATAGCAATGGAAAGCCTCATTACCGAGAACCTGCCGGTAGAATTCTCAAATAACTGTCGGAATAACTGTTGTGCATATTCCCCTACAATCTCAAACTGAATGAGAAAGGCGAGAAGAAAAACCAAACCCAGGGAAAACACATCAAATGCGCGTTCTGCCACAATAGTCCCCACCAGTTTTTCCGCCGGCACTTTTTCATAACGTGCCAGCAAGGTACATTTCAATACTTCGCCCAGCCTGGGTACGGCCAGATTGGCGAAATAACCGATCATTACAGCGAAAAAAGTATTGGTCAGGCTGGGTGTATACCCCATAGGTCCCATGAGGATGCGCCACCGGAGTGCGCGAACCAGGTGACTGGCAGTCAGGATCAGGAACACCGGGATCAATAACCAGTAACGGGCAGTTCTTAATGCCAGCTTGAATTCACCCCATCGTGAAGCCGGAATCTGATGCAGGCTCCACCATATCAGGAAGACCCCCAGGCCCAGGAAAAATGCATATTGAACAATTGCAAAGCCTTTTTTAGTCATCATGATACAGCAGATAAAGCTGCACAAAGGTAGGCAGCTATCCGTAATCGAGGGGCGACTCAGTTAAGTCGCATATTGTCAATCAGACGAATATCACCCATTCTGGCTGCGATCAGTCCGCGGAGGGACTGACGCCCGTTCCAGGTATCTACTGTTTCCAGTGTTTCTGCATCTGTGATAGCAATATAATCGGGTTGTTTAAAGCCGGCTCGGAGCAAATCAGCTTCGGCATGATCCAAGAGCGGTTGCAGGGAGCCCGGTTCCAGATGGGTTTTCAGGTAGTGTAAAACCTCATATATAGCGCTTGCCTGGGATCGCTGCACAGCAGACAGCCGGAGGTTCCTGCTGCTCATGGCAAGTCCGCTTTCTTCCCGCAGGGTGGGAACAATCGACCATTGCACCGGTAAACGGGTTTGCCGGATCATTTCCCTGATAACAAGGCATTGCTGGTAGTCTTTTTCACCCAGGTATAAGCAGGAGGGCTTTACAAGGGTGAGTAAACGGTAAACCACCTGGCATACCCCCTGGAAATGACCGGGTCTGAATTTCCCTTCCAGTAGCTGTTCCAGTCTCCCCAAATCATAGTGGGGGAGATTTTCGGTACCCCGGGGATAGATTTCGCTGGTAGCCGGCAAAAAAAGCACATCACAACCGGCTTCTAATAATAAGGCGATATCCTTGTCCAGGGTCCGGGGATACTGAGTGAAATCAGCCGCCTCGTTGAACTGGGTGGGATTGACGAAAATACTGGCAATGGTGCAGGCATGTTGCTGCCTGCTTTCCCGAATAAGGGCAAGATGGCCTTGATGCAGGGCACCCATGGTTGGCACAAATCCGGTATCTGCAGTATGCCGTAATGCCTGGCGAAGCTGGTTTTCTGTTTTACAAAGAATCATAGGATGGACGGGGAGATGCTGAATTACCTTGTGTTTAGCGGGATTTTTTGTAATTTTGCCCACTATTTTCAGTATCGTGTCAAAATTCGGAAACGAATGTCTACAAAAAAAAGGATTTTATTCATAGCTACCGAAATGTCTCCTTACCTCGAGTTGACGGAATTTGCAGAGGTGATTAACAGGCTGGCTATCAAGAGCAATGACAGCGGACTGGAGGTCAGGTGCATTATGCCCCGCTTCGGCGTAATCAATGAAAGAAGGCATCGGCTGCATGAAGTGGTAAGATTGTCCGGTATCAATGTTTCTGTTGACAATGATGATTATCCCCTGCAGATCAAAGTAGCTTCCCTGCCCAATGCCCGGCTGCAGGTATATTTCCTGGAAAATGAAGACTTTTTTAAACGGAAACAGATATTTCACGATGAAGATGAGAACTGGTTCGAGGACAATTCCCTCCGAACTGTTTTTTTCTGTAAAGGCGCCCTTGAAACGGTAAAAAAATTCGGCTGGCCCCCTGATCTTATTCATTGCAGCGGCTGGATGACCGGGCTGATCCCGGCATATATCCGGACGGCCTACAAAAAAGAGCCGGTATTCAGCCAGAGCAAAGTGATTTTCACTATCGGGCAGAATACGTTCCAGGAAAGCCTGGGGGATGATTTTGTACAAAAGGCCATCATCAACGGAAATGTAAAGGATAAAGACCTGGATGTTTTCAGTGATGCCGATAATACAGCCATGTTCCGTGGCGGCGCCAGCTTTGCCGATGCCATCACTTTCGGAGCCGATACCGTTGAAAAACAGTTGCTGGACGAATTTGGCCGGGTAAAAGGGAAAAAAGTAGTTCCCTTCAAAGGCTGGGATTCCGACCTCTCCGAATACCTGGAATTATACCAGGACCTTTCCGGAAAATAAGCTGCCCCGCCGGTTATTATTTACCTGTTCAATTATCTTATCTTCGCACCCATTAAATCTAAAATATGCCTTATTTGTTCACTTCCGAAAGCGTTTCTGAAGGACACCCCGACAAGGTGGCTGACCAGATCTCTGACGCGCTGATTGATCATTTCTTAGCTTTTGATCCCCAATCCAAAGTAGCTTGTGAAACCCTGGTAACAACCGGTCAGGTCGTATTAGCCGGGGAAGTGAAATCCCGGGCTTACCTGGATGTGCAGGATATCGCTCGTGCAGTAATCCGTAAAATCGGATACACAAAAAGCGAATACATGTTCGAAGCCAATAGCTGCGGTATCCTCTCAGCTATCCATGAACAGTCTGCCGATATCAATCAGGGAGTTGAACGCCAGAAAAAGGAAGACCAGGGCGCCGGTGACCAAGGTATGATGTTTGGCTATGCATCCAATGAAACGGACGATTATATGCCGCTGGCACTGGATCTTGCCCACAAAATCCTCATTGAACTGGCTGCACTCCGTCGGGAGAATAAACAGATCAAATATCTCCGCCCAGACGCCAAAAGCCAGGTGACCCTGGAATACGATGATAATAACCGACCAGTTCGTATTGATACGATTGTGGTATCTACCCAGCACGATGATTTTGACTCGGAATCCAAAATGCTGGCCAAGATCAAAGAAGATATCATTAAAATCCTCATACCCCGTGTAAAAGCCAAGTATAAAAAATATGCCAAGCTTTTCAACGGTGATATCAAATACCATATCAAC
>CAZAOR010000373.1:0-4117 GCA_964486805.1 uncultured Sediminibacterium sp.
TGTGTCAAAACCGGACTCCCTCATCAGGGGGGTGCAGATTGGCGTAACCACCTATTCATTCCGGAGTATGCCGGTGCATCCCGATAATCTCTTGCAGTATTGTATCGACAGCAATATCAATGCAGTGGAATTAAAGGGTGATGAGATAGAGGACTTCCTCGGCAAGCCTGCCAACCCGGTGAAAATGCCGCCCCGTGTTCCGGGTCAGCCCAGAACGGAGCTCAGTGATGAGATCAAAGCACAGATCAAACAATACAAGGAAACAGTCGCCAAATGGAGGGAGAACGTATCTATGGACGGATTCAAGGAACTCCGTAAAAAGTTCAATGATGCAGGTATCCATTTCTTTGCCTATAAACCCAATTCCCTGGCGCCCGATAATACGGATGGTGAAATTGAATATGCCATGCGGGCAGCAAAAGCATTAGGGGCCTTTTCTGTTTCCGTGGAGTTGCCTTCCGACCCTGCGCAAACCCAGCGACTGGGCATGCTGGGTGAAAAAAACAAAACCTATATTGGTTACCATGCCCATCTGCAGGCAACGGAAACCGCCTGGAATACAGCGCTTGCGCAATCACCCTATAATACCATCAACCTGGATTGCGGGCATTATATAGCTGCCGGGAATACGAAAGAAAGCCTGTTATCTTTCATTGAAAACAAGCATCAGCGTATAACCAGTATGCACCTGAAAGACCGCAAAACAAAAGCCAATGACGGTAAAAATATGCCCTGGGGCCAGGGCGACACACCTTTAAAGGAAATACTCACATTGATGCGGGAAAAGAAATACAAGATGCCGGCTACTATCGAATTAGAGTATGATATCCCGAAGGATTCGGATGCGGTGAAGGAAACATTGAAGTGCCGGAATTATGCACAGATGTTGTTGGAAGGGTGATGGGTCGTTCATTTAGGACAATACAATACTGAACGGATCCCCAATCAGTCTATTTTGGAAAGATCGTATTAAGTTTTCTGGCATCTTTCCATGTGCAGGCTGCTGAAAGGAGGGATATTGCCGGGCTTAGTCCAATTGCCCCTTTTCCACGGAGGGGAACAAGCCCTTTCCGTCCGCAAGAAGGCGGTGAACCTCTTTTAGGATTCCTGGCTGAACAAATCCGCTTCTGCCGGACTGGGTTCGCTTTATCTATTTTGTTTCATTCATATGACCCCATTTCTTCTCAGGGGTTCCACAAAAACACGGAAGCGATTATAATGAGAAAGCGGTATAATTTTGCCTTTTATAAATGGCAGGATTACGGGTACCTGCTCAGGCTTTTCCGCACGACCGGAATATCCGGTTCATTCTGGAAAATTAATTTTCTTACTGCAAAACAGCTAACAGAAATATGGCGGTACAATCGATAATTACCAGTATGGATCTGGAGCAAATGGAGCAAAGGAAAAGAGCCCATTTGATTAACAGTGTAGGGGGATTTAAAAGTACCTGTTTAATTGGCACAATAAATGCGGCAGGGCTGACCAATCTGGCTATTTTCAGCTCCATTGTTCATATCGGCGCCAATCCGCCTTTGATCAGCTTTATCATGCGCCCTGATTCGGTAGAGCGACATACCTTGTCTAATATTTTGGACATTGGCTATTATACCATCAATCATATCAATACCGCCATCTATCAACAAGCACATCAAACATCGGCGAGATATCCCAAGGAAGTTTCAGAATTCGATGCAACCGGCTTGACACCCTTGTTTAAAAATAATTTCAAAGCGCCCTATGTGAAAGAAAGCCAGGTTCAGATGGGCATAGCATTCAAAGAACGCGTTGACCTGAGCATTAATCATACCATCATGGTGATCGGGGAAATCCAGGAAATATATTTCCCTGCTGACTGTTTAGAGCCTGATGGATATTTAGATATTGAGAAAGCAGGTACTATTGCAGGTACCGGATTGGACAGCTATCATTTTACCCAACGTTTAGACAGGTTGCCCTATGCAAAGCCCTGATCGGATTGATTTTCCTACTGACTACCCGTTGATATTGGAACGGATGCAAGCAATCGATCCCATACAATATGCGAAAACAAGGAATTATTTAAATGGGGATATCACTTACCTGTCACCTTATATTTCAAGGGGTGTGATTTCTGTAAAACAGGTATTGGAAAATGTTTTGAAAAAGGGGTATTCGATTCACGCATGTGAAAAATTGATACAGGAACTGGCCTGGCGGGAATATTATCAAAGAATATGGCAAACCAAAAACGAGGGGATCTGGCAAGACTTAAAACAACCTCAACCTGATACAGCGCACCGTGAAATGATTGCTTCCCTGCAAAAAGCTGAAACGGGCATAACAGTTATCGATGCGGAAATCAGGAATCTATATGCGTATGGTTACCTGCATAACCATAGCAGGATGTATCTGGCTTCCATCGCTTGCAATATCGGTAAAGCGCATTGGAGTCAGCCATCCAAATGGATGTATTATCATTTATTGGACGGCGATATTGCCAGCAATAACTGCAGCTGGCAATGGGTAGCTGGCGCATTTTCCAATAAAAAATATTATTGTAATCAGGAGAATATTAACAGGTTTACGTTTTCAAATCAGTCCGGTACATTTCTAGACAAGTCCTATACGGCATTAATGCGTATGGCTATCCCATCGTCTTTAAAAGCGACTGTTTCTCTGGATCTTGTAACCAGTTTGCCAGCAAGCAGGCTCCCTGCAATTAACACCCATTTACCCACTTTAATTTATAATACTTATAACCTGGATCCTCTTTGGCGAAAAGAGGAACAGGCAAATCGTGTCTTATTATTAGAGCCTTCGCATTTTCGGTCCTATCCCGTAAGCGACAGGGTACTTGAATTTATCGGCAACTTAGCAAAGAATATACCCGATTTACAGGTGTATGTTGGGGAGGTATCAGAAATTCAAAATAGGTATGTTCAGGCAAATCTGGATCCTGATCAAAATATCATTGCAAAAGAGCATCCCGCATTTGTTCATTATCCCGGTATTAAAGATCCGAGAGAATGGATCTTTCCCAATGTTACAGGGTATTCTCCTTCTTTTTTTAATTATTGGAAGAAATGTCAACCTTATTTAACCGGCTAGTTCCCCGAAACAATTCTTTCGCATACGCCGGGAACCAAACAAGATGGTTACACTCATGATTGGGCTATTTCTTGCGATATCCTCTTGCCCTGCCATTCAAACGAGGTCTCTGCAATGAATGATACCCCGAAGTCGTTTGGCGGTAATTGCTTTGCCTCCTCAAAACCCAGCTTAAGCAAAGGTTCTTGTTAAGATACAATAGGACTTATCTCATTGATCAATAAACAATCGCCTGCAATGATTGTTTTATTGGAAAAATGATCAGATGCCTAAAATCTTTTTAACAGCCCATTGGGAAAATCTTGTAATGGCTAATTATGAAGTTGATCCTGCTGTTTTAAAGCCTTATTTACCCAAGGGTGTAGAGCTGGACTATTATCAAAATAAAACCTACGTGAGCCTGGTTGGCTTTATGTTTAAACAGAGTAATTTGTTTGGCGTTCCTGTTCCTTTTTTGGGCTCTTTTGAAGAAATTAATTTAAGATTTTATGTAACCAGGGTAGATGGCAGTAAAGTGAAAAAGGGGGTGGTTTTTATCAACGAAACTGTACCTTCCAGAATAGTAGCACTGGTAGCTAAACAACTTTATAAAGAGCACTACATCTCGCTGCCCACCAGGCATACCATTCATAAGCAGGATCAGAAAGAAATAAAATATGAATGGAAAATAGCACAAAAATGGAGCTATATGTCCATACAATCGGATACGCAGCCGAATAAAATTCGGCCCTGTACCATGGAGGAATTTATATTTGAACGCTATTTCGGATACACCAAATTGAATCAAAACAACACACAGGAATATAATATACAGCATCCTAAATGGGTGACAAACCAGATATTGGAAAATGAAATAAGCTGTGATTTTGGTCCTATGTATGGCAATGCATTTGCACATCTTTCCGGCCAAAAACCACATTCGGTTTTATTGGCGGAAGGATCCAGTGTAGTGGTGAATTGGCAAAGGGAACGTTTTTAAGCGACAGCGATCTGAATTTTGGCAGGCAGAGGGAGACAGTGTAACCTG
>CAZAOR010000374.1:0-2767 GCA_964486805.1 uncultured Sediminibacterium sp.
GGAAGTTTTCCAGGGGATCATCATTGAGTGAGTTATCTTTCCTTTCAGTCCCAGATGGAGTCTTTGCCCTCCAGCCAGCCTTTCACTGCTGCTGTCGTGACAGATTTAGGCCTTTCGAGGGGCATGCCCAGTGCCCGGTCCCAGCAAAGACTGGCCAGCACGCCCAGTGCCCGGCTCACAGCGAACAGAACGGTATAAAATTCATATTCCACCAGGCCGTAATGCACCAGTAAAGCGCCGCTATGGGCGTCTACATTGGGCCAGGGGTTCTTGACCTTGCCCAACGCCTCCAGGATAGGAGGTACTGTGTCGTAGATTTTCCAGACGGTGTTCACCAGTTTATCATCCGGCATATGTTTTTTACCAAACTCCATCTGTGCGGTAAAGCGGGGATCCGTTTTGCGTAAAACGGCATGTCCATAACCGGGTACCACTTTACCTGCAGCCAGTGTTTCCTGTACATAAGCCGTGATCTGCTCTTTGGAAGGGTCATCTGTACCCAGTTTTTCCTGCATTTCAAATATCCACTTGATCACTTCCTGGTTGGCGAGCCCGTGCAGGGGGCCTGCCAGACCGTTCATACCTGCTGCATAGCTCAGGAAGGGATCACTCAGGGCCGAACCTACCAGATGGGTGGTATGCGCTGAGACGTTTCCTCCTTCGTGATCAGCATGAATGGTCATATACAACCGCATCAACTCCTTGAAGCTTTCATCTTCAAAGCCCATCATGTGGGCAAGATTACCAGCCCAGTCAAGCAGGCCATTGGGCTGAATATGTTCATTATTTTTGTATTTCCGGCGATAGATATAGGCTGCCACTCTCGGCAGACGGGCTATCAGATCCATTGCATCATCATAGATGGCATTCCAATAGTCCTTTTTATTCATCCCCTTGGCATATTCCTTGGCAAAATGACTTTCAGTTTGCAAAGCCATGATGCCGGTTACAAACATGGTCATGGGATGGGTATTGATCGGCAATGCGTCAATGGTAGCAAAAACATGGTTGGGAACATGGCTGCGTCTTTGCCAGACACTGGTAATATGACCTGCATCTTCTTCTGTCGGCAAATCGCCGATCAGCATCAGATAGAACAGGCCTTCCGGAAGGGGTTCCCCGCCGGGATGGGCTTTGGGTAATTTTTCCTGTAATTCAGGTATGGAATATCCACGAAAACGAATACCTTCCTGTGCATCCAGCAGGCTTGTTTCCGTCACCAGTCCGGTTATTCCCCGCATCCCCTGGTACACTTGGGAAAGCGTCACTTCTCCGATCTTTTTGCTGCCATGCGCTTTCAGCATTTCCTTGATTTCCGCATTTGCGATATCTGCTATCGCTTTAAACCGCTCCTTAATGATTCCCATGTATCCGGTTTTTTATATCCAATGAATAATTTTTTGTCCTGAACAGGCTTATTTTTCGGGCTTTAAAGGTACGATTTGCGGGGCTTGCGGCAAAAGAAATCAATGAGGTTATCGTTAATTCCGGCCCTTATTTGGGCGCTTTCCGATACAGGTAAAACACCACAAAAAGGAACATCAGATTGGGAATCCAGGCGGCTATCATGGGTGGCAGATTGCCCTTTGTAGAAAATATAGTGGAGAAACGGTCGGTAACGATAAACACAGCGGCTATGGTAAATCCAACCGCCATGTGTACCCCACTGCCTCCCCGGACTTTCCGGCCTGCTACAATAGCGCCGATAATGGTAAGCAGGAATACCGTGACGCAGGTAGCATCTCGCCTGTAGGCTTCCACTTTCAGTTCATTCAGTCCCTCCGAACCACGCATTTCTTCCAGCCGTATAAAACGCTTCAACTCAGGAGACGTGAGTTTGTCTTTGGTGTATTTATCGCGTCTAAGTTCATAGGGTCTGAAATCATAATGCATGATACGCTGCGCCTGCATGGAGATCGTTTCATGCAAGGAATCAATTTTCCTTTCAAAGATGGATTCCAGTTTCCAATTATGTACCGTCGTATCCCAACTGATCGCATCAGCCCGGATATTATCCACCAATTTATTTCCTTTCACCCGATACAGATAAACCGGCCCCCCTCTTTTGGATAATGTATCATAGGCATAAATACTCGCATATGTAAAAGAATCCACCCGGAGGTATAAATTACTGCTCTTGGCGATCAGGGCATTATATGTACTGTTGCCGTCAATATACCGGGCTTCAAAATTCCCCCTGATCCGGTTGGCCCTGGGCACGGTATAGTGGTTGGCAAACCACAGCAAAACGGCCAGAAAAGCGCCTCCGACCACGTAGGGCCTGAGCCAGCGAAAATAGGTGGTACCGCTGGCAAGTATAGCAATGATCTCGCTTTTACCTGCCATTTTGGATGTAAAAAAGATCACCGCAATGAATACAAAGAGGGGAAACAGCAGTGCGATGATATGGGGTATAAACCCAAAATAATAATCCGTTATGATCCGCTTGACACCCAGGCCTGATTTCACAAAATCATCCGTTTTCTCACTGATATCGACCACGACGGCAATAACGGTGAAGAGGAAAATAGCAAAGAAGAAAGTCGTCAGAAATTTCTTCAATATGTACCAGTCTATTTTCTTCATGTAGATAGATCAAAGATACAGTTCGCCCCAGGAAAGGTCAAACCCCAAACGTTAAATCAAAGCCTTTGCCTGATCTGCTCCATTATCTGGGTTTTCCAGGCCAGGAATTCTCCGGAACAGATTTTTTCACGGGCAGATTTAACCAGCCAGAGGTAAAATGAAAGGTTCTGCAGGCTGGCCA
>CAZAOR010000375.1:0-2827 GCA_964486805.1 uncultured Sediminibacterium sp.
CGGATTCCAGGTAGTGCATGTGCGCGACCTGCTGGAGCAACTGGAAAGCGGAGAAATCCATGCAGCAGAATTGTCAGACATCCTGATACTGATGCCTTCCGCAGAATTATCCAGGGCCCGCGGCGGTTTTCACTGCATGAGTATGCCCATTGCAAGAACCCATATAGATTAGCTGTTTTCTAAATCCACCTACTTAAAAACTTAAGATCATGGCATCTGCCAGGCATTTCCTGATGATCCGTCCTACCCGTTTTGATTTCAATGAACAGACGGCTGTCAACAATTATTTTCAAACACGTCCCGCTGAACCCATCGCGGCCGCAGCAGCAGCCATGCAGGAGTTTGATGCAATGGTAGCCACCTTACGCGCAGCGGAAATATCAGTGCTCGTTGTACAGGATAGCCCCGATCCACCTACCCCCGATGCAGTCTTCCCCAATAACTGGATCTCCTTTTTCCCGGATGGCAGCCTGGTGCTCTATCCGATGTTCGCACCCAATCGAAGATGGGAACGTAAACCGGAAGTGATGACAACCATCCGGAATCATTTCAGCGTGAACCGGATATGGGACCTGAGCGAATGGGAAAAATCAGGAGTTTTCCTGGAGGGAACGGGCAGCATGGTACTGGATCATGAAAACAAGCTTGCCTATGCAGCACTCTCTCCCAGGACCGATGCCACCCTGCTGGATATTTTTTGCAAAGGCTGCGGTTATCTGCCAATCGCTTTCCATGCTGTTGACCAACAGGGCGAACCCATTTACCATACCAATGTGCTGATGTGTGTAGCTGATCGCTTCGTAGTGATCTGTCTGGAAGCCATCACCGATCCCGCTGAAAAAGAAAGAGTAACAGACATCATCCGCCGCAGCGGAAAAGAAATCATCCCGATCAGTCAGGGACAGTTACAACAGTTTGCAGGCAATATGCTTCAGGTTGAAAACACGGCTGGTAAAAAATTCCTCGTGTTATCTGCCTCTGCTTATGCCAGCCTGCGTACGGAACAGGTATCGCAATTGGCCATGTACCAGCCTTTGCTCGTTTGTGCCATTCCGACCATTGAACAGTTGGGCGGCGGCAGTACCCGGTGTATGATGGCAGAAATCTTTCTACCGCCGGTCGGCAACAACGGGAACAGCAGGGAGGGTATCCCGGTGTGATAGCAATTCCGCTACTTTTTTCTCCCGGTAACGAATGCCATGATCCAGCCTGGCAGATGCCCGGTTAAAATCTTTCTGGATTTCGATATCCTGCGAAAGATATACCTGCTTTCGGTATAAGAGTTCCCGGATCATTTCCAGGTCATGCCAGTAGCCGATTTCTTCCTGTAACTTATTCCAGTAGGATAAAGGTACGGCTAAGGCATTTTCATCCGGCGGCGACCAGTTCCGGGCATAGGTCCATTGCTTGATAAGCTTACGTAATTCATGCCATTCCGATTTGTCCGGCTGGCTACCCATTTTCCCTTCCAACTGGGCAAAAAGATCGGTGGTGTATTGTTCGGGCAAAAGCGCATTGGTCACCTGCACCAGTTCTCCCACGCTCTCGGTTGCTTCCCGTAAAAGTTTCTTGTAAACCGGCACCTGGTGCTGAAAAGCGGCAGCGGCATTTTCCAGTACTTCCGAAGAAAAGAACTGTTGCTCCAGTATCGGCAGGTTTTCTTTGATCAGCCAGTTCCGGATCAATTGAAATTCACGGATAACTCCCGCCTCCGCAAAGACACTGCGAAGTGCCCGGGACGCTTTTTTCAGTTTATGATGCGGATATACTTTCCGGAGAAATCGGGTAATTGCCCGGATTTTTTTGAGCTCCACCCGCAGATCGTGGAGGGAAATTTCATCCCGGTTCAGTTCAAAATCATGCAGATGATTGAACAAATGCTTCACTCTTTGAACATAATACTGTTGAAAAGCGGAGGCCATATACTGGTTACAGAAGTAAATTAATCAAAAAATAACCAGGCAGGTGCAACCTGTATCAAGTTTGCGTTAAGTTTTGCAATACCGCTGGCTGGTTTTGCCCCGGCCCACTCGCTAACAACTGTTCGCAATAAACATTGCCTTTTCATCCCGATCTGCTTGTTTTTTAAACGATTGCGGGCAAAAGCAGGACCCGATCCCGCTGGTAATACTTGGGAATTATTGCCAAATCCTTACTTTTGGAACTCCGTGTACGCGATACACCCTTTATACGCTTGATTGCCATAGATTTTACGTTGACGAAGCTTAGAAAACCAAATGCCTGACAAGAAAGTTACCAAAATCGGTGTGCTCACTTCGGGAGGAGATGCGCCTGGTATGAATGCGGCCATCCGTGCGGTGGTCCGGACCGGTCTTTATCACAAACTGGAAGTTTTCGGCATCATGCGCGGCTACAGCGGCATGGTAGACGATGATATTATTCCCATGGATTCCCGCTCTGTTGCCAATATCATTCAACGTGGAGGAACCATATTGAAAACAGCCCGCTGCAAAGAGTTTTTCGATTATGAAGGCAGACAAAAGGCCTATGAGAATCTGAAGAAAAGAGGTATTGACGGGCTGGTTATCATAGGGGGCGATGGTAGTTTTCGGGGTGCCCAGAAATTCAGCAATGAATTTGACATCCCCTGCATAGGTCTTCCTGGCACCATCGACAAGGATATTGCCGGCAGTGATTTTACCATCGGGTTTGATACAGCAGTCAACACAGCAGTTTCTGCTATCGATAAAATACGCGATACCGCCGATGCGCATGACCGCCTTTTTATTGTTGAAGTGCTGGGCCGCGATGCAGGATATATTGCCTTGCACAGTGGTATTGCCACCGGTGCGGAAATCATTCTCAT
>CAZAOR010000376.1:0-3947 GCA_964486805.1 uncultured Sediminibacterium sp.
AGTCATATTTCACCGGAACACGAATATGCTTTCATCATTGGAATCCCGATTGGCTGGACAGGCTGGTATGCATTCCTCGGATCCTATGAACGCTCCATCTATGAAAAATCCAGGCTGAATGAAATGTCCGTTACGGTATTATATACCGGCCTGGGATCCCTGCTTTGCCCCCTGCTCCCGGCCTGGACTGAACTGCAGGATATCCGTCAATTGTTCCTGTATTTCCTGATCCAGGTAACCGTGATCATGATGAGCCGGACTATTTTATTATACCAGGCAAAAAAACATATCGCCGGGGGTAAGGTATTTTTTCCAACCCTCCTGATTGGCAATAATGCCCAAAGCCAGCGTGTATTCGCGGAACTGAACAGAAATTTCAGGTACCTGGGATATAAGCCTGTCGGTTATCTCGCAATACCGAATGAAATGGATACCGCTTTGGATCAAGTATTGCCTTGCCTGGGTTTACCGGAACAGGTGATGGATATCCTGCAAACCCATCAAATCCGGAAAGTAATTATTGCACCGGATAAAAACGATCCGGCCCTGACAGAAAAACTGGTGCAATGGCTTTCCGTTACGGAAGTGGATATCGAACTCGTACCCGATACCTTGGATATTCTTTCCGGATCCGTAAAGACAAATAATGTCTTGGGTGCCATGCTCATTCACTTACCCTATCATGCACTTTCATCAAGGGAAAGAAACCTAAAACGTTTCTTCGACCTTTTGTTTTCTTTCTTGGGACTTATCCTTCTTTCCCCCTTGTTTCTGATAATTGCTGTTAGAACCTATCTCTCATCCCCCGGACCGGTTATTTACAGGCAGGAACGGATTGGCTATCGCGGGAAACCTTTTATCATCTACAAATTCCGAAGCATGGTTGCCGATGCGGAAAAGAACGGCCCCGCCTTATCCACTGACAATGATCCCAGGATAACCAGTTGGGGCAGGATCATGCGGAAATGGCGGCTGGATGAACTGCCCCAACTATGGAATATCTGGAAGGGAGACATGAGCTTGATCGGACCCCGGCCTGAAAGAAAAGAGTATATCCGGCAACTCACGCAAAAAACCCCTTATTACAATCTCCTGTTGAAAGTGAAACCAGGACTCACTTCCTGGGGCATGGTGCAGTTCGGCTACGCTTCCAGCCTGGAAGAGATGACGGAGCGCATGCAATACGACCTCATGTACATCGAAAATGCATCTTTCCTGCTGGATATGAAGATCCTGTTGCATACCCTGCGCATCATCCTGATGGGAAAGGGTAAATAAAGCGCGGATTTGTTATTTTCATCCTGCTTATGCATTCTTTGCGAATTATCCCCGCCCAGCAGCTCAATCCGGTAAAATGGAACCACTGCGTGCAGGCAGATCCATGCGGGCTGATCTATTCCCGTTTTGAATACCTGCAACATATCTGCGACCATTGGGCGGGAATGGTATTGGATGATTATGCGGGCGTCATGGCACTTCCCTTTCGAATCAAATGGGGGATCCGGTATGTCTACCATCCTGCATTCCTGCAGCAAACAGGCCTGATTGGCAGCATACCCGCCGAAGGATTATCGCGTGTCATACCCGCTATCTACCGGCAGTTTTCTTATGGCGATATCCCCTTCCATTTCGGGAACCTGCCGGATGGTCATATTCCCGTAAAAGAACGAACAAACCTCATTCTCAAACTGGATGCAGCTTATTCCGACCTGGCGAGTCATTACCGGCAGGACCTGAAGCAAAGCCTTAGAATAGCCGCGGCTGCAGATACCACATACAGGGCCATACCGGTTGAAGATGGCGCCGACTTTTACAGGTATTGTTTCCGGCACAGGCCCTTTATATCGGAAAAAGAGCATATCCGTTTCAGGCAATTATGCCAATTTCTTTTTACGCAGGATGCCTGTTTTGCAAGGGGAATTTTCAAGGGCAATACACTCTTGGCATCAGCCCTGCTCCTGAAAGATGACAAAAGAATCTACCTTATCGCCAATGCAGTTTTGCCGGAAGAACGCAAAACCAGGGCCAATCATGGACTCATCGATGCATTGATCCGGGAAAAAGCAGGGTCGGGCTTATTGCTTGATTTTGAAGGATCAGATATCCCGGGCGTTAAAAATTTTTACCTTTCTTTTGCTGCTGAGGAACAGCCTTATTATTACTGGCATTTCAACCGTCTGCCCTGGCCCTTACGGTTGTGGAAACGATGAATCTTTTTGCGCCAGATATGCTTCCGCCAGTGCAAGATCAGCAGGACGGGTTATCTTGATATTCGTATATTCTCCTTCAATCAGGGTAACGGTTTTGCCGGACGCCTCCACAACCGTTGCCTCATCGGTAAAGCCTGCCTCCTCTGCAATACCCCGGAAAGCGGGCAATATTAGGGCAGAATGAAAGGTTTGTGGGGTTTGCACCAGGAAAATATCTGTCCGGCTGACTACCTGGTGGGAGTCGCCGGTCCGCATACGCACACTGTCTGTGGAAGTAACGACCGGTATCGCACTGCCGGTTGCCAGAGCCTGCGTATAACAACGCTGAATCAGGTCCTTGCTTACCAGGCAGCGTACCCCATCATGCACAAATACAATGGAAGGCTCGGATACCAGATTGAGTCCATTTTTTACCGACTGAAAACGGGACTCGCCGCCGTCCGTTAAAATGATGCGGCTGGCCCAGCCATTATCTGCTATTTGTGACCGAACCTGTGTCATGACATTTGCCGGAACTACGAGGATAACCATGAGATCCGTATAAGCATTTAAAAATGCTTCCATGGTATGCACCAGCACTTGCTTACCGGCCAACAGCAGAAACTGCTTGGGAATTATGCTTCCCATCCTGGTGCCGCTTCCGCCGGCAACGATCACGGCAAATTTTTTCATGAACTGCTTTGACTAATAAAAAGGAGCCACCGAAGTAGCTCCTTTATTTTCTCATGTTCTTATACCAATCCAAATGTAATAAAAAAACCAGGCAAATGCTAAAATTACCAGGAATTTTTAGGCCCCGAAAAGAGAAAATCAGGCAAGATTCTTAAGTAAAATCGCACATTCTTCCATGAATCTTTCCCGCTTGATCGGGGCTGTGCCCACCTCTTCACATACCAAACCACCGGCAATATTCGCCATTTCAGCGGCAAGGCGCATATCCCTGCTGACAGCATACACAAGTGAAGCTACGGCAATCACCGTATCGCCGGCGCCACTTACATCAGCAATATTCCTGATATGTGTAGGTATCCAGTAATCCTCATTGGAATCGTGATAATACACCCCTTTTTCTGAAAGCGTGATCAGGGAAATGGCGTGCGAGAGTTTGTCACGAAGCCCTTCATGCATGTTACGAAGCACCGCCTGGTCCAGTTTATCCGTTGGCATATTCAAGCCTTCCATGATTTCTTTGAGGTTGGGTTTGAATATGTCAACACCTTCGTATGAAAGAAAATTTTTCTTTTTAGGGTCAACGCTCGTAATCACTCCCTGCTGCCGGCACAGTTGAATGACAGATTTGATTACAGCAGGTGTTAAGATGCCTTTATTATAATCTTCGAGTATCAGCACCTGTGGTTGCTGTTCCAGGAGATAGTGTTCCACCGTTTGCAGGAATAACGCTTCGGTTTCCTCATCCAGATCATCTGTGATCTCTGCATCCAGGCGCATCATCTGCTGGTTGCGGCTCATGATACGGGTTTTATTGGTTGTAACTCTTTTAGTTGTCCGCAATAAAAAGTCCGTCCGGATACCGTTTCCTTCCAACAACTGAACCAGTTCCACACCTTCCGCATCTTCTCCGATCACAGAAAGTATAGTGGTGTTCGCACCCAGTGACACCGCATTCAAAGCCACATTGGCAGCACCGCCCACACGTAACTCTTTTCTTTGCAAAGCAACAACAGGTACCGGTGCCTCCGGTGAAATTCGTTCTACAATACCCCACCAGTAAGTATC
>CAZAOR010000377.1:0-4698 GCA_964486805.1 uncultured Sediminibacterium sp.
TAACTGTCCAGGCTGCCATCATCCAGGGGGTTCACTCCATCCGGGTAATTGGCAAGCCGCAGGTTACGGGCATCAAAACCTTCGAAGTTAACAATGATCTTTCCGCCAGTTTTCAGGGACTTCAGGTTCACTTTCAATGCCGCAGCATTCATCGCTACCAGCACATCGGCAATATCACCTGGTGTAAATACCTTGTTGGAAGAAAAGTGCAACTGGAATCCGCTCACACCCGGCAGGGTACCGATCGGGGCGCGGATCTCCGCCGGGAAGTCGGGGAAAGTAGCCAGGTCAATGCCTAACAACGCGGTATTATTGGTAAACTGTTGGCCGGTAAGCTGCATACCGTCGCCGCTATCGCCTGCAAATTTGATCACAACATCCTGCAGGAGCTCATCATGTTTCGCCATCGAAGATTCTATTGTGCCCGTAAAAATACGAAGTTCGGGGGGCTTATTCAATTCTGATTTTCAAGTAAGCAAACTCGTTAATTTTTTTGAATAAACCTGAACCAATCGGCCAATCAGGTATCTTTACAGGAAATCCGGATGTGGTTATGCGAGGCTTATTTTGCCGTCTTACGCCGGGGTTCCTGCCGACCCTTTTTATTGTTTGTCTGATTGGATGTGCAGCCAAAGCAGTACCGGATCACCCGCAACCGGTTAAAAAAAAGCCCGTATTCGATACCGCACCGATCAAATATGATAGTTCCAAGTATTATATCTACCTGAGTTTTGATGATGGCCCACAGCATGGAACCCTTACCTGTATGGATCTTTGCCGGAAAGCCGGGGTTAAAGCCAGTTTCTTCATGGTCGGAATGCATGCCCTCCAAAAATCCGATGGGCTGAAAATCGTGGACAGTATCCGTTCCGGCTATCCCGAGTTCCTTTTGGCCAATCACAGCTATAGCCATGCCAACAACAAATACCTGTTATACTATCACCATCCGCAAAGTGCCGAACAGGATTTTCTGGAAGCACAAAAACTATTGCAGGTACCCTATAAAATCGGCCGTTTCCCCGGCAACCGCTGCTGGATACGCCAGGGTGATCTGAAAGCTACACCCCTGGTACGGCCGCTGGCCAAATTGCTGGACAGCGCCGGTTTCAATATCATCGGGTGGGACCTGGAATGGCATTTCAATCCGCACTCTGCCCGGCCCGTGCAAACCCCGGAGCAACTGGCCAGGCAGGTAGACAGTGCCCTCCTGAAATCCGAAACACATACCCCGCGGCACCTGGTATTGCTCAGCCATGACCGCATGTTTCAGCGACCGGCGGATGCCGATTCTTTGGCCCGCTTTATTGCCATCCTGAAACGCAATCCCAAATACGTATTCGAAACCGTGAATCATTACCCGGGACTGAAGAGAAGCCTGTGAGCAGTCGTGGGGATTTAGTTTTTGGCGATTGGTCTTTAGGGTATAGTTATTTCTCCGCAGGGTCTTCACCAGAAGGGGGACCTTGCGTCCAGATCCGGAAGTTTAACCGCAGGGTCCCCCTCGCAAGCTCGGCTTGACCCTGCGAAGAAGGAATTAGCCGAATGTGAACAACGCTCATCAAATCTTCACCAGTTTCCATTTTCCTTTCCGGAACAAAATCACACTGGTAACAGCGATACAGGTTTCGGCGGTAACGATGGCGATATAAACACCTCTTGCACCCAGTCCCAGCAGATGTGCCAGTGCATAGGCCAGCGGTATCTGGAAAATCCAGAACCAGAAAAGATTGATCCAGGTAGGGGTGCGGCTATCGCCCGAGCCATTGAAAGCATTGATCATGACCATCCCCACTCCGTAACAGATATATCCCAGGCTGATGATATGGAGGGCTGACACAGCCGTATCCACCACTGCCGGCTCTGCATTGATCAGTCGTACAAAAAAGCCGGCAAAACAGATGAACAGCCCGGAAACCGCTGCCATGAAGATAGCATTGTATTTAGCCGTCATCCAGACGGATTGCTCGGCCCGTTCGGGTTGTTGGGCACCCAGGTTCTGGCCTACCAGGGTAGCTGCCGCATTACTCAGTCCCCAGGCAGGCATGATAAAGAAGATCAGTAGGCGGATAGCGATAGTATACCCCGCCATGGCATCGCTGCCAAAGCTGGAGATGATCCGCGCCATGACGATCCAACTGGCTGAAGCCACCAGGAATTGCAGCGTAGCGGTGGAAGCGATATTCAGAACGGAACGGAGCAGGGCCGGATCGGGGCGGAAATGCCGGGGCAGAAAATGGAGCAGACTTTTCCCGCGGAGAAGCCGGGTCAACTGGTAAATCACGCCGATACCGCGCCCGGTCGTTGTAGCCATGGCCGCACCGGGCAATCCAAAGAAATGGATCAGCAGGGGACAGAGCAGGATATTACAAAGATTCGCCAGCCAGAGACTGCGCATAGCGATAGCTGCATTGCCGGCCCCACGGAAAATGCCATTGATCAGGAATAAAAGCATGATCACGAGGTTACCGCAGAGCATGATTCGGGTATAGGCAACCCCCTGGGTCAGTATCTGTTGATCGGCTCCCATCAGACGCAGCAGGTCATGCGAAAAAAAGATACCGGTTAAACTGATCAGCAGGCTGCATACAATGGCAACCAGCCCGGTTTGTGCAGCCGCCCTGGCAGCGTCTGCCGGATTTTTTTCACCCACACGGCGGGCAACCAGTGCGGTAGCAGCCATGCTCAGTCCGATGGCCAGGGAATAAACAATGGCCAGGAAAGATTCGGTGAGTCCCACGGTGGCGGCCGCATGCGGCCCCAGTTTGCCCACGAAGAAAATATCCACGACCGCAAAAACAGACTCCATGCACATTTCCAGGATCATGGGAATGGCGAGGAGGAAAATGGCTTTTCGGATACTGCCCGAAGTAACATCCAGGTTTTCTCCGGAAAGAGATTGACGTATATAGTACCAGACAGATTTACTGCCGGATGAAACAGTGTTTGGTTGCATATAATGATTTGGAAAATGAATGAAGGGCCTGGAAAGAGCCGGCTAATAGATCAATGGGGGTCAGGTACAAATACCTAACGAATAAAGGGCTTCATCGGCGGAAGTATAAGCAGGGTGCTACAATGATTTGTTTAATAAAGATACCCATTTTTATGCTTTTTCCTGCACGGAAAATGATAAATGGAACAAATCCGGGAAACCGGGGCGGTTAATATGACGTAATTATTAAAACAGCCTGTAAATCAGGCTGATATAATAATATATGTTGAAAATGCGTTAATTTGTATACCTGCTTCGGCAGATCCAATATCCGTATGATGTACCGTAGGCCCCCGACTGCTGTTCATTGTAGTTTTGGCTTTTCGAATAGCCGAAACTACAAGCATTTTAGTAAGCTTTTCCTGACACTAATTGCCAGTCTCCTACTTTGTAAATCCTTTGCAGCATTAGATCCCGGTTCAATCGGAAATAGTCAATGTATCAATTCTGGTGCAACACCTACAACTTTTGTTTCAATTCAAGATGCCTCTGGTGGCCTTGCATCAAATATTTATTTATGGGAAAAATCTACTGATAATTTTGCCACTGTATCTTATGTGGGTTCTTCCTCAACATATACAGAATTAGGAGGTATTACAACCACAACATACTATCGAAGACGAGTATTTAATGGCGCAGAAGTGGCTGTTAGTAATACAATAACAGTTAATATTAATCCAACAGTAAATCCAATTACAGGTACTTCAAGTATTTGTTCAGGTAGTACTGCAAATTTATCCAATTCTACTTCGGGAGGCACATGGTCAACAAGCGATCCATCTATTGTCCAAATCACAGGTACAGGGACGATATCGGCCTTTTCTCCTGGCAATGCCACAATTTCATATACAATCACTGACATAAACAGTTGCACAACTGCAGTAACCTTCACAGAAACAGTCAATCCTTTACCTGCTGTATCTTCAATTACTGGCACAGCCGGTATCTGCAATGGTTTTTCAACTACCTTATCCAACTCTACACCGAGTGGTGTATGGTCAAGTAGCAACACATCGGTAGCAACCATAACAGCAGCAGGCGTTGTAACAGCTATAACACCTGGTAATGCGACCATTTCTTATACTGTTACCGATATCAATAGTTGTGAAACAACAGTCACCTTTACTGAAACGGTCAATGCCAATCCTACATTTAATCCCATAGTACCGCCTCTTCCAGTTATCTGCCAGGGAACAACATCTTTTCCTGTCAGCTATACTACAACAGGATCTCCAGATCAATATAATATTATATGGGATGCAACAGCTCATACTGCTGGTTTTACAGACGTCAACTCTACCTTTTCAACAAACAATCTGCCTGGTGCCAGCGGTAGTTTCACAGTTTCAAACGTCCCCACAACGGTAAATGGGACTTTTAATGGATCGCTTCAAGTGAGGGTATCGTCAACAGGTTGCGTATCTACCGCCAATAGTTCTTCCGTTTTAATCAATCCTGCCCCAACTGTAACTATTACAAACCCCGCTGCTGTCTGTGCGCCTGCTACCGTCGACCTTACTGCTGCGACTATCACCAACGGTAGCACCGCAGGGCTCACTTTTACACAATGGAAAGACATCAATACCACAGTAGCTTTAACCAATCCCAATGCCGTTTACACAACAGGCACTTACTATATCAAAGGTGTGGATGTCAATAGCTGCGCTTCTGTTCAGCCCGTTTCTGCTACCATTAATCCGCTGCCA
>CAZAOR010000378.1:0-5786 GCA_964486805.1 uncultured Sediminibacterium sp.
CGGACGCCAGCCGCGTAAAGCCCAGCGAAGTAATGATTCATAATGGCCCATGATCCAGGGCAGGGCATGGTTCTGGAAATAATGAATGGCATCATCCAGGAAATATTTATTCAGGATAACCAGTACCAGGAAGAACAGCAGGAAGTTGCCGAAGAAACGGGCGCCTGCAAGATCTAACAGGATTGCCAACACAATAGCGATCCAGAACCCTTTTTTCCGGAAGATGGCTGATTTCGGTTCTTTTTCTTCATGGTCCGTATGGTTCATGAAGTCTACCGCGAATACGGGGTTCATGATAAAAGCCACGACCAGTGAGGCTGCCAGCGTAAAAATCAGCATGGTAGGCAGATACACCATGAACTTACCGATGATGCCCGGCCAGAACAGTAGTGGGAAAAAGGGTGCCAGTGTTGTGATGGTACCCGCGAATACCGGGATGAAGACTTCACCTGCAGCCATCTTGGCAGAAGTGGTGATAGGCAGTTTACCCTTACCGGAACTGAATATGCGGTGGGTGTTCTCAATAACAACGATGGCATCATCCACAATGATACCCAGGCCAAAAAGCAGCGCGAACAGCACAATGAAATTGAGCGTAACATGCGAGCCGATGATCAGGTCTGCGCCGGGCAGGAACACGAAGGCAACAAACATACTCAGGGGAACGGACAATGCCACGAAGAATGCATTGACGACACCCATGAAGAACATCAGAACAATCAATACCAGGATAAATCCGATGATGATCGAATTCACCAGGTCGTTGAAAGAAGTACGGGTGGTAATGCTCTGGTCACCGGTTATCACGGCTTTCAGGTCTTTCGGAAATAATACGCCTTTGGCATCTTCCACCACTTTTTTCACTGCATCACTGGTTTCAATCAGGTTTTCTCCGCTGCGTTTGATGATGTTTAAGGTTACCACATTCTTGCCATCCAAACGTGCGTAGCTGTCTTTTTCTTTGGTGGTATCAATGATAGTTGCAATGTCTTTGAGGTAAACAGGTGCGCCTGTCTGGTTACGTACAATAATCTGCGCGATTTCATTGGCCGTTTTCAGTTGCCCTTTCAGTTGCAGGTTCCTTTTCATGTTGCCTACCTGCAGTAAGCCACCTGAAATGTCCATGTTTTCACGGGCAACGGCATTGCTGATATCATCAAATGTGATACCGGCGCTTTGCATGCGGTAGTTGTCTACATTGATCTGGAATTCCCGCTCCGGAGCACCTACCAGATCAACCCGGTTGATCTGCGGAATATCTTCTAATTTGTCTTTCAGGTCATCCGCATATTTCTTCAGTCTTTGCAGATCATAATCGCCGCTGAGGTTAACATACATGATCGGCTGCTCACTGAAACTTACTTCCAGGGCTGTTGGTTCCTGGGTAAGATCCGTCGGGAGATCCTGCTTGGCTTTATCAATCGCATCCTTCACTTTCTGTAAGGCCACATCGGTTTTCACCTCCGTATCAAATTCAATCATGATGGCAGAATAATCCTGCTGTGAAGTGCTGGTGAATTTTTTGATTTTCGCACCGGTAATGCCTTTGATCTGTTTTTCAATAGGCCGGGTCACCAGGTTCTCGATGTCTTTCGGGGAATTACCAACATAGATGGTGGATACATAAATGGTCGGAATCACGATATCCGGGAACTGTTCTTTCGGAAGCGTCGCAAACTGGAATATTCCCGCGAGGCTCACGAAAAGCATGACCAGGTAAATCGTGGTCTTATTGGTAATACTCCAGCTGGTAGGTTTGAACTGTTTAAAGTTCAGGTGGCTGGTTTTGTTAGCACTCATAGAATTAGTTTAATAACGGCTAAACCTAATTTAGACCGCAGCTTTTATTTTTGATCGGTAGTAATCAATTGTCCGTCATACAGGCTCTGGTAGCCATCGGAGATCACTTTATCGCCGGCTTGCAGGCCGGATTTGATTTCCAGTACATCGCCGTAAAATTCACCTGGCACAACGATCCTTTTGCGGGCAATGAGCTTCCCGTTTTCCAGGGAAGCCACCATCACATACTTGCCGTTCTCATCTGTTTGTAAAGTGTTCAAAGGCACGGTAATGGCGTTGGGCGCTGCATAATCCTGGATGCTGACCATTGCTACCTGGTTGGGATGAAAATCTTTGTCGGACGGGATCTTGGCTTCAATGAAGAAGCTGCGGCTGTTCGGATCGATCAGCTTGCCGCTTACAGAAACCGTTGCATCCAGGGTTTTGTGGATATCGGGCAGGCTGATTTTCAGTTTGCTGCCAACATGCACCCGGTTGATATAGTTTTCCGGTATCTGGGTGGTCACTTTCAGGTTACTGGTATTGACGATCTTGATCTGCCCGGAACCCATGAATAACTCCCCTACTTTGATATTGACATCTTCCGCAACGCCGGATACATCACTGTATACCGAAGTGAACTGCAGTTGCTCATGTGCGATTTTTGCCTGTGCCTCAGCGCCTTTTAACTGACTTTCCAGGGTCTGCACATTGTTCTTGGCCGTGATCAGTTGCACTTCTGTACCAATGTTCTGGTCCCACAGATTTTTCTGCTTCTGGTACAGGTCTTTGGCCAGGTTGAGCTGGGATCGCAGTGCTTCCACGCTTTGATCGGCAGAAGCGACAGCCTGGCGGGCAATGGCATCGTCTAATTTCAGCAACAGCTGACCCTTGGCAACCATATCACCTCTTTTCACATAAAGGGTTTTCACCTGGCCGCCAGCCCCCCGGGGTGTGATATAGGATACATTTTCCGATTCTACTTTGCCTTGCAGGTCGATGAAATGGTTAAAGGTAACCGGCGTGATGGTCGTTAAACTCACCAGTTTGGCTTTGTCGGCTTTTGCCGCTGCAGGATCCAGCTTTTCAATAGCCGATTGTAAAGCGCCGATAGAATCGTTCAGTTGGTTTTGTTGCTGTTGCAGGGTTGCCAGCCTGGCTTTCATATCAGCGAGATTGCCTCCCGCGTTATCCGTTTTGGCGCCGCAAGATGCCAATGTCAGGGCTGTTCCAGCGATCAGGAGGTGTAAGAGCTTTTGCATATAGAATGGTTTGTAGTTGGGTTAAATTTTACCTACGGCTTTCAGGTAATCAATCCGTGCGATGATAGCCGCATACATCGCATTGATATAATTGGTTTGTGCAGTGATCAGGTCCGTTTGCGCTGCAGTGATCTCGGTGTTGGAGCCGGTACCCACTTCATATTTTTTCTTTGTCTGCGCATAAACACTTTCCGCCAGCTGCATGTTTTTCTTTTGATAGTCCATTGTCGCCAGGGCCGACTGGAAATTGATCCGGGCCTGTTCTACCTGGTTATCGATATTCAGTTTCAGGTCATCTATCTGGTTTTGAGTTTGCTGCAACTGCAGTTTAGCCTGCCGGATTTTTGCACTTCTGCTGAAACCGTCGAATATGGGAATCGAAAGATTCAGACCGATATAGGAAGTGGTGAACCAGTTGCCTCCCTTGGTAAAGAAATCAAAGGTCTGGCGCTGGGCATTTTTACTGTAAGCGCCGGTCAGTGACAAGGATGGGATATAACTCAACTGGTAGCGTCTGATGTTGAATTCATTCAGCTTACGGCTGTAATCGAGAAATTGATAGTCTTTCCGGTCAGTATACTGGTAGGCGGTATCCTGCAGCAGCCCCGCTTTGATATCATCTTCTGTGATCCTGTCAGTCAGGATCAATGTGTCGCGTACCGGCATGCCCAATAAGGTTTTCAGGCCGAGATAACCGACCTGGATGCTGTTCAAAGCCTTGGTTTTTTCGGTTTCCAGGTTCGATAACTGTACGGAAATCTTGTCGATATCCAGTTTCTCTGCAAAACCGTTCTGGTACAGGACTTTGGATTAATGCTGTAATTTTTCCAGGCGATCGATATTGGCATCCAGCAGTTCGATCTGGGTTTTACTGGCCACTAACTGGTAATAAACCTTGTTGATATTGGTCCGGATCATTTCTTCCGTTACCTCCCTGCTTGCATTGCGGAAATCAATAGAAGTGGCCCTTGCCTTCAGGGCAATGAATACCTGGCCGTCGAACAACAATTGTTGTAACTGCAGTGTGGCTGTGGAGTTGTATTTGGTACCGAATTGAACGGGGATATAAGTGCCTGCCGGCTGTCCGAAAAACTCACCCGGTATCAATGAGGTAGGTAATTTCACATAATCGGTCAGGTTCACGCTGCCGGTTACGGAGGGTAAGGCAGCAGACGTGATATCCCTGTTAGATTCTTTCTGCAATTGCACATCCAATAAAGCATTTTTTACCTGAACATTATTGCGGTGCGCGTATTCGATGGCCTGTTGCAGGGAAAACTCATGCCGGGCGGATGATTGTGCGTTCGCACCGGTACAGAGTAACAGCCATACAGGCAGCAGTAGCCATGGCCGTTTGGTTAGATGAGTCATAAGGCGATCTTTTTTTGTCGTTGTTGCTTGTATTTATGAACCAGTCTCAATCCGCGGGAAGTGACCAGTCCGTATAAAAAATTATCCGTTATTTCCGAAACCACCTGCGATAAGCTGTGCTTGCCGGTAGCAAACAGTTCCGGGTTAAATATCATGAACATGGAAGCCAGCCGGAAGCGGGTGATGATATCGGTATTGATATCCGGCCGGTATAAGCCGTCCCGGATACCCCATTGCAGGTTGTCCCGTACCACGGCATACAAAAACTTGTTTTTGTAGTCGGTGTACTTCTTGTACGCTTCCGGATGATATTTCTCCAGGTCGCATACCAGGGTCGGATTCATCGTGCTCAGCATGTCCAATACCATATCCATCGCTAAGAAAACTTCCTGAATGGCATTCTCACTTTCTTTTTTCTGCAGCAGGCATTCTGCTTCCTGACCACAGATCTCCATGTCAATCGCATCTGCTACCAGGGCGTCCTTGTCCGTATAGAACTGGTAGATGGTTTTTTTACTCATACCGAGATGATTGGCCACCTCATCCATACTCACACTACGGATACCGAACCGCATGAAAAGCTCATGCGCCTTGTTCACAATTCTTTCTTTGGCTTCCATGAATTTTAATAATCGGGGGAGGGCAAAACTATGGAAACTATAAAAGTTACCAAAGTTTCCTGCATGAAATTTTAGTGATTTTTGGATGAACGGTAGCCGGAAAGTGTGTTCTCATTGGTTTTTACAGGAAAAAGCGGCTGTTCGGGGGATTGCACTAATTTTAGGGTATGATCCCCTCCCGGAAAAAACTGGCCCTTCGGTTGATACTGAAAAAACTGCTGCAATTGTTCCTGCAGGGACTGATTGTACTGGCTCCGATCGGCATTACCCTCTGGGTGGTATTGGGCCTGTTCAGTTTTGTGGATGGCATCCTCCCGAATATCATTCATACCCTGGCACCCGGTCTATTGCCCCAGGATGCTTACGGCAATATCCAGCGGATACCGGGAATCGGCTTTGTGGTTGTGGTAGTGCTGGTTTTACTGGTTGGCTGGATTTCCTCGCTCTTTGTAGTAGGCCGGCTGGTATCCGTATTGGATGCCGTACTGGAAAAAACGCCGGGCATTAAATTCATCTATTCTTCGGTCAAAGACTTCCTGGAGGCTTTTGCGGGGAATAAAAAGAAATTCGACAAGCCCGTGCTGGTGAATGTGGATGCCCCGGATGTTTGGCGAATTGGTTTTATCACCCAGCCGGATGCCGCAGAATTCGGCCAGCCTGGTCATGTAACAGTCTATGTACCGCATTCCTATGCTATTTCAGGCATCACCTATATCGTGCCCAAAGAACGAACCCGGCTGCTGACCAATATCAG
>CAZAOR010000379.1:0-4799 GCA_964486805.1 uncultured Sediminibacterium sp.
CCCGAACAACAACAATCGCTTGCGCGCATTGCGCTCACCGGCGGCGATTTGATTTGTCAATTCTTCGTAGAAATAACTTTCGGCTGCCGTAAGACAGGCGGAGCAAACATCGCTTTCAGCAATCCACGAACAGCCACCAGCGCACGCATGATTGTCCGTGCAACCGCAACGCCGGCATGATTTATTTTTAGCCATAAAATCAAAGTGTTCCAATCACGCGCGAAAAATTTATTCTTTCGAGTCGCATTCCCAACAATTCTGCCGTGCATCCAGAAAAATGACGCGGCGACCACATGTCGCCAATTTTCATTGCATTGCTTACCGAATCCCAAAATTCATCTTCAAATTTTGTCGGGTAAGCCACTCGAATGAGTTGGCCGTTGTCTAAAACGAAGTCTGTGTAACTCATAATTTTCCTTTCTCAATTCCAATCGTCAGCGGGTTGCGCCTGTTTCGCGATGCGTAGATGCGCGTCCACGAAATGCGACCAGTTTAATTTCTTGCCCGATTTTTTTGCGAGGTTGCGCGCATAGCGAAGCCGTTCGGTGATGGCCAGCAACGCTTCATTCTTCGCGACCTGCCTTACGATTTCGCGCGGCGATTCGATGATTTCCTGCCAGTTGTTTTTTGCGTCCTTGAAACGGATTGTTACTTTCAAATCAGCCGCCGGAAATTCCAGATCGTTATGATTGAAGATGGCCGTCAAATCCGCGATTGTCGGCATCGTCGGCAATTTCAATTTATGCACGCCGCGCCGCCATGCCTGTTGCAATTCTTTCTGGCTCGCGTCCTCGAAATTTTTGATGTGCGTGAAGCACCAGACCATGCCGAGTTTTTTCACGTCGTGAATCTCGCGGATCAACTCAATGCAATTAAAAAAGCTGCCGGCGCGATAGGTATGCGCGAGCAAACTCATCTCATCCAAAATCCACAGCATGTCTTTCGTCACGGCGTTTTTGATGCGCGAAATCAATTCCTGCGTGTTGCCTTTATCCGAAATGCCGACGCTGCGCGCCATGCAGCGGACCATGCCGCCGAGACCGCTCGCCGCTTCCATGCGCGTGTAGATCGTGCGGCCGTGATTATTTTGAGGCGTGTAATAACGTTCCAGCGCCCACGTCTTGCCGATATGCGACGGTCCTTGAATGGTGCAGATCGTCTGGCTTTCCCGCGCCAGATTGCAGAGCGTCACGATGGATTTGAGCGTCGGCGTCAAAACCAAATCCGTTTCGCCGGCTTCGTAACGCTTTTTTTCCAGCGCAAGAAAATCCGCGATGGACTTCAAAAGCTTTTCGCTCGGCTGCAATTGTTCGCCGGTGTCGGGATGCCGATATTTGCCGGTGAAAATTTTGTAAATCGTGTTATCCGAACTGCCGACGCGCTCGGCAAAGTCCGGTTTGGCGAGCGGGTGCATCGGGTCAATGCACCAAAGGAATGCGGCCACGAGCAACTCTTTGGCTTCCGGCGTGTAACGGCTGATGGCCGCGCGCATGTTGTCCAGGGAGAACGGCCACGAGGCGCGGACGGTGTTGCCAAGATTTTCTTGCGGAATTTCCGCAACGTCGGCAGGTGAATTTTGTTTGTCCATTTATTTTTTGAGTTGAGGGTTTAATCGAGCAGCGCATCGGCGCTCAAATCTGTTTCGGAAAAAGTGTTGCCGTCAGTAATGCCTATCGGGGAACGCAATTCATTGGCGTCGCAGTTTTGCATCAGTGGCTTATTTCTGTCCCTGCCCGGTCCTTCGGGCGACTCGGCGATTTTGTCTTTTGACGGCAACGTGACTGATCGCTTTGTCTCTGTATTGGCAAATTGGTTATCAAGCAATTCATCCACGCCGCCTTGAAAATCGCGCAGCGTTTTCGTCGCGCGCGCTTTGCGGCCGGCTTCCACGCGGACCGCGTGAAGTTGATCATTCACTTCCGCGATTTTTTCCCGCGCTGCAACGGTTTTGAAATTGCGCTGCAAATGCGGCGCGAGCGTCTCGCGCTGGGTGCGCGCCAGTTGCATCTGCATTTTTTTATGCGTGGACGCCGCGGCCATCTGCTCATCGGTTGCCCCGAACCTCGGCGCGTCAGGAACTCGCGGCGCCACGCAAATCAGTGTGTGCGGTTTTCCGCTTTGAATCGTATAAACAACCGCGTCCGTGTCTGGATCGTAGTCGTTCCAAAAAACAATCACGCGCCGGCCGCGATGCACTTCCAGTTCCGGCGCGTAATACGAAAATGCCGTCATGTATTTGCCGCTGCCAACGGTGATGCGCACGCCGTTGCGCGTGATTTCGCAAACGCGATACGCGGCGCGATACATCCACTTGGAATTGTCAGGAAAAATTTCGCGTTCCACGCTGGCCGTGTCCTGTGTCCATTTATCCGCCGGGCAAAGACCGCGTAAAATTTTTCCGTCGCCGCGCGTGTGGTTAAGCTGGTTCATCACCGCTTTCAAATGCGCGCTGTATTCGCTGACGTGCAAAAAGAATTGGCGCGGGTGCGCGTGGCCGGATTTGACCAACGCGAGATTCTTTTTCGTTTCTTCGGGACAATCCTTGCGTTCGTCGCGTCCGCAAAAACCGCGCACATTATCGGCGGCGTGTTGCAGCGTGTTGAACATTGTTTCAACAATTTTTCCGCGTGGCGTGCGGGTGTGGATGAGTTTGACACCGAGCGATTTCAAACCGCCGATGCGCGTTTCTTCATTCGCAAAATTATTTTTTTGAACAACCTTTTGCCCGGCGACGACGTTGCTCTGCCAAATACCGCCTTCGAGAACCGCGATTTTGAAAAGCCCGTAGTCGTCAAAGATGTCGCCGATCAATCCCCAAACGTCGTCCTTCGTGTATTGACCTTTGGGGCGCATCACGGCGCGGAGATTCAGCCAGGACATCGAGCCGATGTCCGCGCTGGCGAGGATTTGGGGACGTTGCAAAATAAATCCCTGCTCGTTCGGCCATTCAACCCAGACGTAGCAGTTTGCCGTCATATCGTCGGCGGTGAAGGCGTCGCCGGCGCGGAGATTTTCGTAATCGCAACTGACGTAAGCGCCGTCGAGTTTCGCGGCCTTCGCGCCGACTTGCATCAACGTGGCCGTCAATGGTGAGACACGTTGATCAATTGCGCGCGAAATGCTCGGCGGCATGGAACTTTTTGACGCGCGTCCGCCGTGTAGCCAGGCGCGCGCCGGTCCTGTCACAGTTGGATTGGCGACGAGATTGCGAAACGCTTCGGCTTTGTTCAATCGCGCGCGCGCATTATTGCGTTTCCAATTTCCATGACCGACGGCATCGGCGGCGAGTTTGAGTAAATGCGATTCTTCGAGATCGTTGACGAACGCCTTGCGCCCGACGCGGCCGCGTTTTTGCTCGACGAGTCCGTCAATGCCGTGCGCGGCATAATCTTTCACCCAGATTCTCAAAGCGCGGCTGCCACACTTAAAGCCGGCGTGCGTCGCGCGCATAATGGCCGAAACCGTTTCCAGCGCGACTTCCACGCCGAGATATTTTTGCGATTGAAAAAGCTGCACGGCTTTTTCGCGCAGCAACACGGTTTCGCGCGCGGCATCTGAATGAGCGAGATCGGCGAAGCGGACAACCGGCGCGGCGACCTCCTTTTGTTCGTGCGGCGCGGCAACGACAATTTGCGCAATTTTTTCCGGCGGCTGAAACGTCCAGCGATAGCCGTCGAAATTGGATGGCCAGTTTTCGCGTTGCGCGGTTCGCAGCACTCGTTTTTTGTGGATGCGATTTTCGGGCGATGACAACGCGCGCGCGATGTCGGCGGCGGTAAAAAATTCTGAATTCTGAATTCCGAATTTTGAAGCTGTGGGGCAACAGTTTCGTTCATGGATTTTGTTTGTTGAATTGAGAAACCAAATTTGAAAATTGGCGGGCGCGGGCGCGTTCTAAATCGGAAATCGGAAATTAAACAGGCCGGGCGATTCCAAAGGACGTAAAATTCAAAGTCACTTGGCGCGCGATGAAATCGTTTTTCAAAAGCATTGCAACGGTCGCGCAGGATCGCCTCCGCGACGTGGAACGCCGTGAAGGGATTGCGCCCGCCAAGAACGGGATCGAGCTTGCAATACTCGCGCCACACGCGAGGCGTGATTTGATAGCGCGAAACTTCGGCGGCGCGCCCTATCAACATATCCGAATCGCCGGATTCAATCTGCGACAGCGCCGCCAGACGCTGGGAAGTAACAGCCGATGAGGATGTTTCCGCGCTCGGCGAACACACGGTAAAGGTTGCGCGCCGGGGTAACTGTGCCCGCTGACGACCCGGCGCGCCGGCCATCCTCTGACCGTGTATGAGAACCGTCAGCGAAATCAACAGCGCGCTCATCGCCATGAGGGACAGCGTGTGCGCGCGGGAAGTTTTTTGAAGGCGCGGCGTTTTTTCCGCCGCTGAAAGCGGCGACGCCGGCTGGGAAAGATCATGCGGTTCAAGAAATTTTCCGGCGCCGCGCGCGCACATGCCGCCGGTGATCTGACGCGCGAACGGATTGCCGCCGATCCAATGCCGCCGCTCGCACCACACGCATTCGCGCCGCGTCGTCAGCCAGAATTTAATTTTTTTGAGAAAATCCATCTTGAAATTGTTTTTTTAATTCCGCCATCTGCGCGCGCAGCAATTCTCCATCGCGCGTCGGCAACGAGGATTGTTCTGCCAAAGATTCCAACGTGAATTTCACCAGACGCGGATGTTTTTTGAGGCACCGCGCGATGCCGGAATGGTGGAAGATGTTAAATTCCGCCAGCAGCCAAACCGCCAGCCAGCGCGCGCGGACAATTTCCTGACGACGGCAAT
>CAZAOR010000380.1:0-2769 GCA_964486805.1 uncultured Sediminibacterium sp.
GAATCGATCCCCTGATCAAAACCCTACATTTGCCGTTCCGGTACAAGCGCCGGGGTTGTGTTATGGGAAAAATCGGTATCAATATCGCAACGGGCAGCCTGCAGGAGGCGGAAATGATTGTAGGAATCGATCTGGGCACTACAAACAGCCTGGTGGCTATTATCCATCCGGAAAGTCGTAAACCCATTGTCCTGAAAGAGCATGATGCCAGCAGCCTGGTACCCAGTATCGTTCATTTTGATGAGCATGGAATTGCTTCAGTGGGTGAAACCGCCCGGCAGTTCCTGGAAACGGATCCTGCCAATACCATTTTCAGTGCCAAAAGACTGATGGGGAAAAGCTATCGGGATATCAGTGACCACGCAGGCTTTTTTGCTTACAAGGTGATTGATGATGATACGGACAGCCTGGTGAAAGTGCAGGTAGGGAACCGTTTTTATTCGCCCATTGAATTATCCTCCTATATCCTGAAAGAACTCCGCCAGCGGGCAGAACATATCCTGAAAACGCCGGTCACCAAAGCCGTGATCACCGTTCCGGCATATTTCAATGATGCCCAGCGTCAGGCGACCAGGGATGCGGGCAAATTAGCCGGGCTGGATGTTTTACGGATCGTCAACGAACCTACGGCTGCCAGCCTAGCTTATGGCCTGGGTCTAGATCAGCAGGAAGAGAAAACGATTGCGGTGTACGATCTGGGCGGCGGCACGTTTGATATCTCGCTCCTGCATATTCACAACGGTATTTTTGAAGTATTAAGTACACATGGAGATACCTATCTGGGGGGGGATGATATGGACAGAGCCATTGTGGAATACTGGATGCAGGAGGCCGGTATCGCTGCTGATGAACTGAATGTGCATCGCGAGCTGGCACAGTCTCTGCGGCTCAAAGCAGAAGCCGCTAAAAAAACACTCGGTACCGCTGAATCCTTTACCACCGAATTGCATGGAGATACCCTGTCACTCACACGTCCGAAATTCGAAGAACTGATTGCGGGCCTGGTTAACCGGACACTCGATTCCTGCCGCCAGGCGCTCCAGGATGCGAAACTGACCGTTGCGGATATTGACACGGTAGTAATGGTCGGAGGCAGTCCCCGGGTACCCGCTATCAAAAAAGCGGTGACAGATTTCTTCGGTAAGCCGGTGAATGATTCCCTGAACCCCGATGAAGTAGTGGCGCTGGGCGCGGCGGTACAGGCCGATATTCTGGCGGGCAATAACAGGGATTTTTTACTGTTGGATATTACTCCGCTGAGTCTGGGGATTGAAACCATGGGCGGATTGATGGATGTATTGATCCCCCGGAACGCCAAAATACCGACCCGGGCGGGCCGCCAGTACACCACCCAGAAAGATGGTCAGCCTGATATGCGCATATCCGTGTTCCAGGGAGAGCGGGACCTGGTAAAGGATAACCGAAAACTGGCAGAGTTCAGCCTGAAAGGCATACCCGCCATGCCGGCAGGGTTACCGAAAGTGGAGATCAGCTTTCTGATCAATGCAGATGGTATTCTTTTGGTCAAAGCTAAAGAATTGCGCAGCGGGATTGCCCAGGAGATTGAAGTACGTCCGCAATACGGCCTCACGGATGCGGAGGTGGAACAGATGCTTTTAGACAGTATCACCCATGCCAGGGATGATATGCAGCAACGCGCTCTGGTGGAAGCCCGCACAGAAGGCGAACAATTATTACAGGTAACGGAAAAATTTATAGCAAAAAACGGTTCCCTGCTCACCCCGGCAGAACTCACTGCCACAGCCTCCGCAATGCAGGCCCTGCAGTTATCACTGACGATGGAGGATAAGGACCTGATCCATTCAAAAACAGCGGCGCTCAATGAAGTGACCCGCCCCTTTGCCGAACGGGCAATGGATGCAGCCGTCAGCCAGGCATTGAAAGGGAAGATGATTGAATGAGTTTTCCGTCTTTGGATGTTTTGACACAGGCACGTAAACATGGTTCTGCCACTAATGACCAATGACCCAATACCAGGAACTATCTCCCGACTGCCAGTTTCCGCTGTACATATTTTCCCAGCATATCAAACTCGAGATTCACGGACTGTCCCGGCATTAATTGGTGGATGCTGGTATGTTGAAAGGTATAGGGGATGATGGCAACGGAAAATGCATCCCGGTTGACCGCAAAACAGGTAAGGCTGGTGCCGTTGAGTGCGATGGACCCTTTTTCAATCACCAGTGCCGCAAAGGATGCCGGAAAACTGATCCGAAACTCCCAACTGCCGTTTTTCTCTTCCCGGGAAACACAGGTGCCGGTTGCATCTACATGTCCCTGCACAATATGACCATCCAGGCGGCTCTCCAGGGTGAGTGAGCGTTCCAGGTTCACCGGTTTGCCGGCCGCCCATTGGCTGAGATTGGTTTTTTCCAGGGTTTCTGCGATGGCCGTTACCTGGTGCACATCGCCGCTGATGGCTTCTACCGTCAGGCAAACCCCTTCATGGGCCAGGCTTTGATCAACCCGGAGGGAGGGCCCCAGGGGGGATTGGATATGGAAAACCCGGTTACTGCCTGACTGGGTTACGGAGCGGATGATGCCTGTACTTTCAATAATACCCGTAAACATGACTGCAAGGTAGGGGCAAAAAGCCATGCCGGGACGGGTTGGATGGGTTGAGCACAGAAAATCTTTATCCGGGCTTTTGTTAATTGGAACCAGATACCTATCTTTGCGCCTCTTAAAAACACCGAGGAGGTATACACATTATGCTTATCATTGACTCAAAAGACTGCGAAAACATCG
>CAZAOR010000381.1:0-6450 GCA_964486805.1 uncultured Sediminibacterium sp.
TTATTTATTTGATTTCCTTTAATTCCTGTACTTTAAAATGGTTGGTAATTTCTCATAATCGATCATAAACTTTTTCCTACAAAAGCGACTCCGGGTTGGACTGTATCAGGCTGTATAGGGAATAAGTCTGTCCGGTAAATAAGAGGTCTGAGGGAGCCAGGGGATGCGCTCCCATCCAATATTCTGCGAATGGCTTGTTCTCCGGATTGGGTATATGGAGCAGCGCAGGCAAAAACTGTGTACCGCCCCAGGCATAATGCATCACTTTACCCTGCAGCCGCGCAATACGTTCTTTGAATTCCATGTATTTATTTCAGGTATTTATTCTCTTGCAAAGTTGTAGGCATTCCCTGATCATTGTCAGAATTTTAACAAGAAACTATGCACATGCAAAACACAACCGAAACCGGGAAAACCGGTGAGAAACTGGCGGCCCATTACCTGCAGTCGAGGGGATATACCATACTGGCTGTTAACTGGCGGCACCGTCACTGGGAAGTAGATATCATCGCATCCAAAAAAGGCCATCTCCACTTTGTAGAAGTCAAAACCCGCAAATCCTTGCGTTATGGCTATCCTGAAGAGAGTATCACCCGGGAAAAAATGCGGCACCTCCGTAACGCCGCAGAAGCCTATCAGTTAGCGAATCCCCAATGGCAGTACCTGCAATTTGATGTATTATCCTTGATACTCGATAGGGAAAATCAAATACGCGAAGCCTTCCTGATTGAAGACGTTTATTTCTGAGCAGCCGCTCCCAATGCGTCCTGCATTTTTTCGACCATCTTAAATGTGGCGGGACAATAGGCTACATTCTGCTGGTGTACATGGATATAGTCTGTCATCTTCTTCTTTTTGAGATGGGGGAATCCTGCGCAATCAGCCGGTCGAACTGCATAAATACTGCAGAAATGGGTTTGTTTATCCAGGAACTGACAAGGCTGCTGCCGGTTCATCCAGTCGCCTTCTTTGTCATCATATTCCAGCCACTTTTCTTTAAAAGCGGATACGGTCATACCCAAATGCGCAGCTATGCGTTTCATGTCGGTTGCGGTATAGGTGGGACTCATCGTTTTACAGCAATTGGCACAACTCAGGCAATCCACTTCTTTCCAAACACGGGTATCCAGTTGCTCGGCGAGTTTATCCAAACCGCGGGGCGGATTCTTTTCGATTCGGCCCAGAAAACGTTTCATGGCTTTTTGGTGATAACGAACTTTTTGCCGGAATGATCGCAGGTTAACTTGCATGTACAGATTTGATAAAACGGCAATATCGTCTACCTGCCTCTTAATTCCAAAATAAAACAGCCCGCTTGCCTATCTGATCCAAACTATCTCGACCTTTACGCCATGTGGGAGATTTACCGTAAAGGATACAAAGCCTGGCTGCAACTGGAAAAATCACTGAGTGATCATTCGGTGGAAGCCTACCTGCACGACCTGGACAAGCTTACAGGCTTCCTGGAAATATCCGGTCGGAAAGCGGCACCCGGCGACTTGGTACTGCCCGATCTGCAGGCTTTTGTAAAATGGATCAGTGAATTAGGAATGACCCCTGCTTCACAGGCCAGGATCATCTCCGGTATCCGCAGTTTTTATAAATACTGCCAGGTTGAGCAGATAGTTTCCCTGGACCCCGCTGCCCTGTTGGAAGCACCGAAATCGCAACGCAAACTGCCCGATACTTTGTCATTCGAAGAGATTGAGCAGATCATTGCCCAAGCTGATCAAAGCAAACCTGAAGGGGTACGCAATAAAGCCATGCTGGAAACCTTGTACAGTTGCGGTCTGCGGGTGAGTGAGCTCGTCAGCCTGAAAATATCCTGCTTCTACCCCGACCTCGGTTTTATCCGGGTGATCGGAAAAGGAAACAAGGAACGACTGGTTCCGGTTGGAAGAGATGCGATCAAATATATCCGGATTTACAAAGACACGATCCGCGTCCACCTGCCGGTTAAAACCGGCTATGAGGATATTCTTTTTTTGAATAAGCGTGGAGCCGGACTCAGTCGTATCATGGTGTTTTATATTATCAGGGATGCGGCGAAACAGGCTGGTATTACCAAACAGGTATCCCCGCATACTTTCCGGCATTCTTTTGCCACCCATCTTGTGGAAGGCGGTGCCGACCTGCGGGCGGTACAGGAAATGCTGGGGCATGAAAGCATTACCACCACCGAAATTTATACCCATCTCAATCGTGATTACCTGCGTGATACCCTGCAGCGCTTCCATCCTGCCTACCAATAAAAGCCCCATATTTTCCGTAGGTTTGTCTTCCTTAAAACAAAAGCTGTATGAAAAATCGTTTCCTGTTTATGGCATTGCTGATCAGCCTGGGTGCTACTGCCCAGATCCGGATGCCAGCCCCCAGTACCACCCAGAAAATCGTACAGAATTTTGGTCTCGGTACCATCGAAGTGGTCTACTCCCGGCCGAATATCAAAGGCCGCTCCGTATTCCGGGATAACAGTGACCTGGCGCCACTGGGTAAGTTATGGCGCACCGGTGCCAACGCAGCTACCCGCCTGACATTTTCAGACCGGGTTATGGTGGGGGGCAAATTACTGGATACCGGATCCTATGTTCTGTATACCATCCCCGGTAAGGAATATTGGGAAATCATCCTCAACAAAGGGCTGAATAATTGGGGGACTGACGGGTACAAAGAAAGTGAAGATGTGAACCGCTTCAAGGTAAAAGTGGAAAAATCAGGATTACCAACCGAATCCTTTACCATGCAGTTCGACAATGTTTTGCCGGAGAGTTGTGAATTGGATCTGTTGTGGGCGAACAGTATTGTACGAATCCCCCTGAGCGTCAATGTAAAAGACAAGATCCGCTTGCAGGTAGAAGCTGCCCTTGCCCGAACCGATGCAGATGCCGGTACTTACTATGCTGCCGCCAATTACTATTATGAATGGGAAAAGGATCCGGCCAAGGCCCTGACCAATATCAGCAAAGCCACAAAGCAAAATCCCAAAGCGTATTATATGTGGCTGCTGGAAGCAAAGATCCAGGTCGACCTGGGAGATAAAGTCTCTGCCAAATCCAGCGCCGAGCAGTGCATCGCTGCTGCCACAGCCGCAAAGAACGAGGAATATGTGAAGTTGGGAAATGAGTTACTCCGGAAACTGTAAAAGCAGGCAGGAATAAACTGGTCAGGCGTGTCTGTAGATGTCTTCAGATCCTGGTCCCTGCCTGCGGCGGAGACTACTATGAGAGAAGAAAAAAATAGCGATCATCATGAAAAACGAATAATCGGAAGTCTTCCTATTCGTTTTTCATGATCGCATAGCAATAATTATTTGCTTTCTGCCATATCCGGAATCATCTCCGCTTTATACGCCCCTGCATCCAGTTTGGCTTTGGTAATACTGAATGCTTTCAGGGTTTCTTCAATATCTGCATCGGTATGAGCAGCCGTGGGGATCAACCGGTAGATAATATGTCCTTTCGGGATCACCGGATAAACCACAATGGAGCAGAAAATATGGTAGTTCTCACGCAGGTCCATCACCATGGCTGTCGCTTCTTCCACCCCGCCTTTCATGTACACGGGCGTTACCATCGTATTGGTGTTCCCAATATCAAAACCACGTTCTTTCAGACCGGCCTGCAGCTTTAGCGCATTCTCCCATAATTTGGCATTCAGTTCCGGCATGGTTTGCAGCATTTCCAGCCTTTTCAGGTTGCCGATCACGATAGGCATGGGCAGGCTTTTAGCGAATATCTGGGAACGGATATTATAACGGATATAATCGATGATGGGCTTATCACCTGCCATAAAAGCACCGATAGATGCCATGGATTTAGCGAATGTAGAGAAATACAGGTCAATGCCATCCTGGCAATCCTGTTCTTCCCCGGCACCGGCACCGGTAGCGCCAAGGGTACCGAAACCGTGTGCATCATCTACCAGTAAGCGGAATTCGAATTTTTCTTTGAGTTGAATAATCTCTTTGAGTTTGCCCTGGTCGCCTGCCATGCCAAAAACACCTTCTGTTATAACCAGGATACCGCCGGTTTTTTGTTTGGCGATTAATTGTGTGGCGCGCTCCATCTGCTTTTCAAAATCTTCCATATCGTTATGCTTGAATACATAACGGTGGCCCGGATGCAATCGCAGGCCGTCAATGATACAGGCATGACTTTCTGCATCATATACAATTACATCGTGCCGGCCGCAGATCGCATCAATGGCGCTCATAATACCCTGGTAACCGTAATTCAGCAGGATTGCGTCTTCTTTTTTCTCGAATGCCGCCAACTCGTTTTCCAGTTGTTCATGGTATACACTGTTACCGCTCATCATGCGGGCACCCATTGGCAGTGCCAGACCAAATTTTGCAGCGGCTTCCGCATCGGTTTTGCGGATTTCAGGATGATTGGCCAACCCCAGATAATTATTCAGGCTCCATACCACCATTTCTTTGCCCCGGAACATCATTCTGCTGCCAATCTCTCCTTCCAGCTTTGGGAATGCAAAATAGCCGTGTGCTCTTTCACGATGCTGCCCGATCGGGCCGGAATGCCTGAGTAGTTTCTCGAAAATGTCTGCCATATTCAATCAAATTATCTTATTATTAAAATCCCGGCAAAATTAGGCTTTTAGCGGCTAAAGCGCAAGCCGAAATCTGCAACGGCAACAACCGAATGGACTGGTACTGTATCTTTAAGTTTTCCAATCAGAAAACGACGATATGAAAAAAATCTTCCTCGTAGCCATTTGTTTCTACGGTATCCTGCAAGTGAAAGCCCAATCAGGAACCAAGCCCTCCCCTAACCCGATCGCCCGCCCGAAATTAGTCGTTGGCATCGTGATCGACCAGATGCGTTGGGATTATCTCTACCGGTTTTACTCGCTTTATGATGCAAAAGGCGGGTTTAAAAGACTGCTGGGGGAAGGATTCTCCTGTGACAATACGATGATACCTTATACGCCTTCTGTCACTGCCTGCGGACATACCTGTGTGTACACCGGCAGTGTGCCTGCTATTCATGGCATTACCGGTAATAACTGGTGGGATAATCAATTGAACCAATCCGTTTACTGCAGCGAGGATAAATCTGTTTCCGGAGTTGGCGGTACCGGTTCTTCCGAAGGACAAATGAGTCCGCGCAATATGCTCACAACAACCATAGGTGATGAACTGCGCCTGGCCACAAATTTCAAAAGCAAGGTGATCGGTATCGCAATAAAAGACCGGGGAGCTATCCTGCCAGCCGGTCATGCCGCTAATGCCGCCTACTGGTATGAAGGTAAGTCTGGTAACTTTATTACCAGCACCTACTATATGCAGTCTCTGCCCGAATGGGCGAACCGGTTCAATGAGCGAAAAATCGTGGACTCCTTGTATCGATTGAACTGGAACACCCTGTTGCCTGCAAGTGTTTATACCGAATATGCCAGTGCCGACCAGGAACCTTATGAAAGCAAACCCTTTGGAAAATCAGCCCTGGGCTTTCCCTATACACTAGGTGGCTATGCAGGTAAGGATTATGGTAAAATCGCTTCCACGCCATATGGCAATACCCTGACTGTTGAAATGGCGAAAGCTGTCATTGCCGGTGAACAACTGGGAAAAGGCAGCGCAACGGATTTTCTTGCCGTGAGCTTTTCCTCCCCGGATTATATCGGCCATGCTTTTGGCCCCAATTCCTGGGAGATGGTAGATGATTATGTACGGCTTGACCGCGAATTAGGCCGTTTGTTCAGTTACCTCGACGCAACCATCGGGAAAGGCCAGTACACTGCTTTCCTCACAGCTGATCATGCTGTGGCACATATACCCGGATTCATGGAAGAACATCGTTTACCGGGCGGCGTAGTAAGCGAAAGCAGCTTCATAAAAGAAATGAATGCGGATCTGCAAAAAACTTTCGGCATCGAAAAAGCGATCACAGGCATATATAATTACCAGGTGGTGCTCAATCACCAGGCCATCGACAATGCCCATCAATCAATAACGGCCGTAGAACAAAAAATAACTGACTGGCTAAAAACACAGGAGGCCATCGCCAATGCCTTCCCGGTAGCCGATATCATGACTACGCCGGTCAACCAGGTTTTACGAGAGAAACTGGCCAATGGTTATTACCCGCAGCGAAGCGGAGACATCCAGGTCATTCTGAAACCTGGTTATATAGAAGGGGAAAAAACCGGCACCACGCACGGCCTCTGGTATCCTTACGATGCACATATTCCCCTGGTATGGTATGGTTGGGGCATTCCGCATGGCGCCAGTAAACAGGAAGTGTCTATGACAGATATAGCTGCAACCTTGGCAGCGCTGCTCCACATACAGATGCCCTGCGGCTGTTTTGGCATGTTATTTCCGTAAATCATCAAATAATCATTCTTGAAATCGTATCTGGACAAAAGAAAACGGCAACCAGTAAGGATGATTGCCGTTTTCTTTATTCAAACAGGACTGATGATCAGATC
>CAZAOR010000382.1:0-5545 GCA_964486805.1 uncultured Sediminibacterium sp.
TTGCAGAATGGTGCGGACCTTGTAAAATGATGGCGCCCATCCTTCAGCAGGTGAAACAACAGGTTGGCGATGCGGCCACTATTTTGAAGCTGGATGTTGACAAAAACCCGGAAATGGCTGCCCGTTACCAGATACAGGGGGTACCAACCCTGGTTCTTTTCCAGCATGGGAAACCGGTTTGGCGAAAATCCGGGGTAGTACCGGCTGTTCAGCTAACCCAATTGATACAGCAATGGAACACACCTTGAATTTCCAATACGGGCTCCCGGAAACGGGAGCCTTTTTTACGCCGTATTTTTACCCTTGATCTACCTGCCGCATCCGATTAGTTTAGCAGGAAGATGCAACCCGTTCCAGTTAAACAATGCCTTGCCTGCGGACAGACCATTCGCGGCAGATCCGATAAAAAGTTTTGCCGGGATTCCTGCCGTAACCAATACCATAACCAGCAAGCGCATACAGCCAATGCCTGCCAGCGGATCATCGAGGGCCTGCTTCGGAAAAACCGTCGTATTCTTCAGCAATTGCTTTCCCCTGATCAGGATAAATGCCTCTGCAAAAAAACAATCCTGGAAAACAGGGGATTTAATTTCCGGTTCTTTACACATATCCGCCCAATCCGGGGCCATAACAGCTTCTTCTGCTATGAATTCGGATACCAGGAATTGAAAGAAAACCGCATTCGGGTGTTCAGAGAAGATATTATCGGAATGGAAAACATAACCGGTGACTTCAATAGGTGATACGCACTTTCACCACGCCCGCCGATATCATGTCCAGTTTCCTGGCTGCTTTGGGAGTGAGATCTATGATACGGCCAGCCACAAAAGGGCCGCGGTCATTGATACGCACTTTTACCGATTTGCCGTTTTGCAGGTTCACCACTTTTACCCGCGTGCCGAAGGGCAATGTTTTATGGGCAGCCGTCAAGGCATTCGTATGGAAGATTTCTCCGTTGGCCGTTTTTCGGCCCTCATATTTTCCCCCATAATAAGAGGCCATTCCGGTAGCGGTTCCATGCACGGTTTCACCGGCAGCTAAGTGACGATGACAGGAGAAAAGAAAGAGGGATACCAATAGCAATAAAGTCAAATCTTGTAAGCGCATACAACAAAGCTATTCATGCTGGCTGAGCCAGTCAGTGTTTGTTTATCAACAAAAGAAAAAGCCGGTGTATAAGCTATTGGAGGAAAGGTATTTTCACCACTCGCGCCCTGACCGGTGTTTGCCGGATCTCAATGAAAATTTCCGTATCCAGGATCGCATTTGTGATGCTGACATAGCCGAGACCAATCGCTTTGTTAAGCGAGGGCGACTGGGTACCGCTGGTTACCTTGCCGATCACCTGTCCGCTTGCATCCAGTATGCGGTAGTCGTGCCGGGGGATACCACGCTCTAACATTTCAAAGCCCACGAGTTTACGGCTAAGACCGGCCGCTTTCTGTTCCTGCAGGATGGATTTTGCCGTAAATTCCTTCTGGAACTTTGTGATCCAGCCCAATCCTGCTTCCAGGGGAGATGTGGTATCGTCTATATCATTGCCATACAGGCAGTAGCCCATTTCAAGGCGAAGGGTATCACGGGCGCCCAGTCCGATCAGCTTCAGCCCCTGTGGCTGCCCTGCATTAAAAATTGCCTGCCAGATTGTATCGGCGGAGCCGTCTTTATCCTCGAAATAGATTTCTACCCCGCCTGCGCCGGTATATCCTGTTGCACTTACCAGTACATTATCGATTCCGGCAAACACGGTTTTGGTAAAAGTGTAGTATTTGAGGTTCATGATATCCTTCTCTGCCAGAGGCTGCAATATCCTGGTAGCATTGGGACCCTGGATGGCCAGCAGGCAGGTTTTATCACTGATATTGTGCATCTCTACCCCATCTGTATTATGGACACTGATCCAGTTCCAGTCCTTTTCAATGTTTGATGCATTCACCACCAGCATATACGAGCGATTCTGGCTCAGGCAATATACGATCAGGTCGTCTACAATACCGCCCTGGTTATTTGTCAGGCAACTGTATTGTGCCTGTCCATCCGTGATTTTAGCAGCATCATTGGTGGTAACGCGCTGAATCAGGTCGAGCGCCTTATCGCCTTTCAGGATAAACTCCCCCATATGGCTGACATCAAAAATGCCGGCATTTTTACGTACAGCAGCATGCTCATCATTGATGCCTGTATAGCTGATAGGCATGTTGTAACCTGCAAATTCGGCCATTTTGGCGCCCAGTTCAATATGCCTGGCAGTAAAGGGAGTAGATTTCATACGGAAGTATTGTACCGCGGCAAAAATAGGGAAAGAAACCCACCGGTAAAGTACGGAGTAAGAACCGGGAAGTATGAATCGTCAGGTAGTAAGAAACTTATGCAGTAGTTGCCTGGTACCTTTTCCTGTTTTCTGCTGTAAAAAAGAAAAACAGGATCGGGTCCTGTTCACTTATTCGGAGAAACGGGATTTGTTCTATGCCCCGAACCGTATGGTACGGGCTCCGCCGCCGGAAGGCATCATCTCCGACATGATTTTCATGAACTCCTGCCGGGTTACTTGTTTGCCTTTTTTGGGTTCTTTCAGCTCCTTGGTATCTACTGTTTTTTTCACCTCTTTGGCTGTGTACACCGTGGCGCCGTTATCTACGTTTAGCTCTAAAATAACGCCCGGTAACTGGCCATAATTTTCAGGTCCTGTCGGGCTCAGCAGCTCATCTGCATACCAGGCTACGACCTCCACTTCGCGCCCCTTTTCAGTCTGGGTACTGGTATCGGTTTTGGTTTCACCGCCATTCATGATCATCCTCCGCATCATCGGCCCGCCTTGCATAATCTTCCTGGTGGCTTTGTGACAGGTATAACCCAATATGGTTTTGGTAGCGGGGTCCAGTTTCCAGGGTTGCTGGCGAATACTATCAGTGATCAGGAAGTTTTTACCTCCGATCTCCGAAACCTGTATGGATTTTGCTTCGGCCAGGTTTTTATAAAGGTCTCCGCCGCCTCCGGCCACACGAAACATGATTCGGGCGCCTCCGGAAGAAGCAAAGGGATCCGGCGCCTCGTCTTCAGGCATCTGTTTGTACAGGGAAATACTGTCGCTGAACAGCAGCAAATACTCACCGGTGCGGAACTCAGGCAGCATAGCTTTCATCTGTTCATCCTGAATGGTACGGTGCAGATTTATTTTTTGCTCATAGGTGATCGTGCCGGCTTTTATCTGTGCCGATACTGCAATGGTACCTGATAAACCGATAACAAAGAAGAGAAGAGATTTCATGCCGATAGATTTTAAGCCAAAACTAAACCGGGTACTGGTTAAGCATCCTTGCACAATGGTTAATTAAGGTTAATATGGCTGCCTCCGGCATTATAGCCCTGCTATCTTTGTACCACCAGATGTTCATGCATCAAAACCGGGTATCCCGTATACTGCCCCTGTCAGTGATCCTGCTGATTACCGCCTTTCAGGTGTATTGGCTTACGCGCTTATATGGGGATGAAAAAGCTACCCTGGAAAAGGAAACCAATGCCATTTTCCGGGATGTAGTGTATAACCTGCAGGTACAGCGTTTCCGGAATGATACACTTTTCATGAAGCAACCGGCCGGCAATAACCTGTTTATTTATAATGCCGTAAATACCATTCGGCGTGAAATAGCAGACCAGCCTGCTGCAGCGCTTGGAGATGCTATCGAATGGAAACACGCAATGACCGCAGCAGCGCCAGGCGATCTGCGTGGCATTCAGATCATCAGGACTGATTCCGCTAACAATCTCCATTTTCCCGATACCGGCTTTTTTCAAAAAAACCAGGGGAAAGGGGTGAAGATGGTAATCAACTTCGGGGAACCCGACTCCCCGGTTATCAGACAGGCATTTAAACGATCTTCCCATTCGGCTGCGCCAGTTTTACTGGATAGTCATGTCATACGCCGACTGGAAAAAAAACTCCCCGCGCAAACGGCTTTTATCAGGCTCTTAACCAGCGCCAAGCCCTTGTCGGATACCTTGCCCCTGCTCAAACTGGACTCTGCCTATCGGAACGAGTTGAGTAGAGTGAATATTTCCCTGCATTTTGCTTTGTTCCGGGGTAAGTCTGACTCCGTGCATTTACGGGATACTTTGTCTGCCGGATACTTCCGTACGACCCTGCAAACAGTAGGACTAAAACAGGATTATTGGTACCAGGCCGCATTTGATAACCCCTTCTGGTTTTTGCTGGGTAAAATAATACCCCAGCTTGTTATTTCTGTTCTCCTGGTTGGTTTTGTTGCCGTTTCCGTCATGTTCCTGTATCGTAATATGCTTGCCCAGCAACGCCTGACGGCCATGAAGAATGATTTTATCAGCAATATCACACACGAACTGAAAACACCCTTGGCTACGGTGGGTGTGGCGGTGGAAGCACTGCGCAATTTCGGCGGCCTGAGTGATCCAGCCCGCACAAGGGAATACCTGGATATCTCTGCGGCGGAAGTACAGCGACTGAACCTGCTGGTGGATAAGGTACTAAAGCTCTCGCTTTTTGAGAACCGCGAACTGGATATGCAAATGGAGCAGCTTGACCTGGCGGAACTGGTTCGTGAAATCCTGCAAACCATGAAACTGCAACTGGATCCAGTAAAAGCCCGGCTTTCTTTTACAACCAATGGCAGCTATTTTTATGTACGGGCCGACAGGCTGCATCTGGTGAGCGTGATATATAATCTCCTGGATAACGCCATCAAATACAGCAACGGCGAACCGGATATACAGGTTCGGATAGATCGGACAGACGAAAAAATAGTATTGACTGTCTGTGATAAAGGCATTGGGATACCGGCTGCTTACCAGGATAAGATTTTCGATAAATTTTTCCGTGTACCGGCTGGCGACCGGCACAATACCAAGGGCTATGGCCTGGGCCTGAGTTATGTTTTGCATGTCGTGCAAAAACATGGGGGCAGCATTCGGGTAGAAAGCGAAGCCGGTAAAGGCAGTTGTTTCACGATTCAATTTCCTATGGCATGAGTATAAGAGTATTGTATGCGGAAGATGAAGTGTTTCTCGGGAAGATAGTCCGGGAAACCCTGCAACTGCGCGGGTTTGATGTACAGATGGAGACAGACGGTGCGCAGGTGCCTGCGGCTTTTACAGCTTACCAGCCGGATATCTGTGTATTAGATGTAATGCTGCCCAACCGGAGTGGTTTTGAATTGGCTGCAGCGATCCGGCAACTGAATGAGGATGTTCCTATTATTTTCCTCACCGCAAAAACACAAACGGAAGATGTGGTGCAGGGATTTCGGCTGGGTGGCAATGATTATATCCGCAAGCCATTCAGTATGGAAGAGTTGATTGTACGCATCGAACATGCTTTGCGGATAAAAAAAGAAGACCTACAGGCCCCTGCACCCGAAATATTGCTGATGGGCAAATACCGTTTCCTGGTAAAAAAACAGGTTTTAACCTGGAATAACCAGGAGAAAAAACTGTCCTACCGGGAATCCGAACTCCTGAAATACCTTTATCAGCACAAGGAGGAAGTCATAGACCGCCGCGAACTGCTGAACCA
>CAZAOR010000383.1:0-2753 GCA_964486805.1 uncultured Sediminibacterium sp.
GAACGCGGCAAACCGGGCAATTAATCCCTCAGTGTGTTACTTGAAATGAGAGTAATTGCTCGGTATCACCATTCATAATTCTCAATTTATACGTTCCGGAAGGAAGTGCACGAGTTGCGATTGTGGTTGTAGCACCATATCCGAGACGAAGCGGCACCGAGCAAACTTCTTTACCGAGTAGGTCAATCACCTGTGCAGAGGCGCCGATTTGTACCGAACCGTTATAGGTCATAGTGACGTACTCGTTTGCAGGATTCGGAAAAAGAGTTGTGGTGATGGGAGATTCCCGTTCGTGTTGTGTATCCGATTTGGGAGGAGCAGAATTAGGAGTCAGTCGAATGTAATCTGCCCACAGTAGCGAATCTGTGGCAAGAGAGCGGCCGGTATACTGGAGCGAGAATGTGTGAAAACCCCGGGAAAGTACTAGTGGCATCAATGCAACGGAGTCGATAGAGTGATCTGTATTTGCGTAGCCGAGAATGCTTGCCTGTTTAACACCATCGATAAGGAGGTCGTAATCACCAAAATGATGCCCCGCCGTGAAGAAGCATTCAGCGGCAAAAGTGTCCGCAATTGGTATGAAGATTCGTTCGAGAACTTGTCGGGCGGTTGAATCGGGTCGAAAATTAAGAACAGCATTCTTTCGCCAGTCATACGAATAGTAACCACCCAGGTTCTGATAGAATGCGGCAGCGTGGAGAGAAGAGCTAGTGTCACAGTAGTCCTCCCAATCGTAATAAAGCATTCGTCGAGTATGTATCCGCTCCGAGGAGGTTACAGCCCCAGAACGTTCACATTTTAGGCTAAGGAGATAGTTTCCTTCTTGTACATCGGGAATGACACACCACCCATAAATGCGGTGGATAGAGTCGATTTGTTATACCGCTGTCACCCGTACACCTGCAAAGGAAATGGAGATACTGTACTGTGGCTGATATACCGCTCCAGAAAAATGAATGGTATCACCGGTTTGCACATTCACTGGCTTTGGATCTGTCAGGATCTGGAGTGTCGGGGTGGCCGTAACAAGGATGTGTTCAGGATATGCAACGCCGTCGACAAAAAGCGTATGTACACCACCGAGAGAAGGGGGCAGCAGCATGTCGATCGAGAATGCACCGCTGGATGAGGGAATGACTTCCCCGATAATAATAGAATCTAGGGCAACAGAGAGCAATTTATTAGTAGTATATCCTGCTCCTGCAATTAGCCAATGTTCACCAGGGCGAAGGGTATCGCGGTCCGTCCAGAATGGAATGTGTTGCTGGTAACAGAAGGCAAGTGTGCGGTAATGTTCGTGAGCGTCGTTCCAAATACCGTGCTGAAAATCGAAATCGAATGAAGACCGGAAGTCCATTCGGTCAAGGTAGTGAAATCGATAGAATGCTTGAGGAGCATCGTTTGCGCCACCAAAGGGACTGCGAAAGGAGCCGTTCGAGAAATATTGTGCACCGTTAAAGTAGTCCTCTGTTCCCTCATAATCAATGAAATTATCTCGGTTCGAATCAACGGTAATCCACGTGTCGCCTTCTAACGATTCGTATTGTTGAATTTTAGGAATTCCCATCATTAGCCCAATATACGTTCCTCGACCTTTTACGTGCAATACATGATGGGGTACCTGCCACCGTGTTGACCGAATCTCCTCAAAGTGACCGCAGAGATATCCGATGAAAGTTGGATCAATATCTCGCCATTCATACTTCAAGGTGCTCGCACAGGAAAATGGGATGGACGACACATTCCTTATCACGAAGCGTGCTGCATGAGCGAATGGAATCGGTAATCGCACTGTGAAACCAGAATCCGTTGAGAAATCAATAGGCAGCGAATGGACATTGCGAAAGGAATAACTCTGCCCGAAGAGAGCTAATAACGGGGTTGAGAAGGATGGCTGTCCTTCATCGTCATAGTAGATGTCGAGCCACACGGAGTCGAGAGCTACAGTGTAGTGCGAAGGGGCGAGATGGAATGTTTGAACAACGCCACTCCCCTTTGCTTTCCAAAGTTCAGTACTACTGGCTGGAGCAAGAAATAGATTGATCGAAGTATCAATCGTTGGCATGTACTGCCATATTCGAGATGGATTTCGAAATATTTGTACGGCAGACTGTTCCTGCTGGGAAAGCTTTTCAGATGTGAGTGTTAACGAAGGAGTCAGCGTATTGGCTGATAAAGGTCGCCACGCGTAATCCCAAAAGCTCATAGAAGGACTGCGTCGGGAAAGAAGTCGAAACCCTTTGCGATATGGAATTTGTACGTCGCACAATCGGGCTTCACCAATAATGGTATCGAATGGCGGATGAAAATTTCCATGAGGTATCACGTAAAAGGCCCTGTTTGTGCAACGTTGCACCACGGAATCATCCACTAACAGAATATACTGTGTTAAGGAATCGACTTCTCGTGTAGTGCAATAGAGATGGACAATAACCCCTGCGCCGCTGTCACTTGCGACGACATCGAATCCTGGAAAAGAACTATCGGGCCATCCTCCCTGAAGACTTGATCTTTGCCGGATAGGAGCAAAGTCTGGCGCGTCAAGCCGCGCTATTGCGAGCGGATCGTTGAGCCTCTGATACAAATCGAGCGCCTGCGCGTGCAGGTGTTCACACACGCTGTGGCAGATGATCGCACACATCAGTAGGGCGATGAGTCTTTTCATTCCAGAAGTCCGAACAAAATTGCTATGTACAAATGAGAAACCACGGTTCAAAGTTACAACTGGACGAAATTTTGACCTAAAATTCTTC
>CAZAOR010000384.1:0-3266 GCA_964486805.1 uncultured Sediminibacterium sp.
GCATAGAATTGATCGATAGTACCGGAATGATTATTGGACGGGCTGTAATGCCTGTCGGAAACAGTACCTGGAAGCAATCATCGCTCGCTTTCCCCTGTTCAGCCACAGAACGCAAAGCCACACTGCGGGTTTGGGTAGCAGGAAAAGGGGGAATCGATCTGGATATGATCTCTTTGTTTCCGGCGCATACCTGGAAAAACAGACCGGGTGGGCTCAGGGCCGACCTGGTGCAGCTTTTGGCCGATCTGCATCCGGGCTTTATCCGGTTCCCCGGCGGTTGTATTGTAGAAGGCCGTGATCTTGCCAACCGCTATCAATGGAAAAAAACGGTAGGGCCGGTACAAGACAGGAAGCTGATCATTAACCGGTGGAATACCGAGTTTGCTTATCGGAGCGCGCCGGATTATTACCAGAGCTTTGGACTGGGGTTCTTTGAATATTTCCAGTTGGCGGAAGATTTGGGTGCAAGCCCATTACCGATTCTTAACTGTGGCATGGCCTGTCAGTTCAATACAGCAGAACTGGTAGGTACCCAGGACCTGGATCCATATATTCAGGATGCACTCGACCTGATTGAGTTTGCGAATGGTGCAATCACTACACACTGGGGTAAGCTGCGCGCCGCCATGGGGCATCCCGCTCCCTTCCACCTGCGGATGATGGGCGTTGGTAATGAACAATGGGGTCCGCAATATATTGAACGATATACCTATTTCGCCAAAGCCATCAAAAAGCAATATCCTTATATGGAACTGGTAACCAGTGTAGGCCCCAGTCCGGATGATGCAAGATTTCATTTTTTGAATGATACACTCCGTAAAATGCATGCAGATATCCTGGATGAACACTATTATAAATCTCCGGAATGGTTTCTTCAGAACGCACAGCGGTATGATGCTTATGACAGGAAGGGCCCCCGGATTTTTGCCGGTGAATATGCTGCACACAGTCCGGAAGTCCCGAACGGCCTGCAGAAGAATAACTGGCGGTCTGCATTGGCCGAAGCGGCATTTATGACCGGCCTGGAAAGAAATGCCGCCGTAGTCAGGATGGCATCCTATGCCCCCTTATTCGCAAACGTGGACGGCTGGCAATGGAGCCCCGACCTGATCTGGTTCAATAGTCTTCAATCCTATGGCACGCCTAACTACTATGTACAAAAATTATATGCCACCAATCGGGGGCATTGGGTCATTCCAATCCGATTGCAGCAAAAGGTTGTTGCAGGACAGGACAGCCTCTATGCTTCTGCTGTGCTGGATACCCTGCAACAGGAACTGATCATCAAGATCGCGCATACCCAGGCGGGTGTGCAGGGGGTGAAGATAGCGTTTGATCTTCCTGTGAAAGCCGGCGCAAAAGCCAGCATCTCTACCCTGGCCTGTCCTGACCTGGAAACAGTCAATTCCCTGGAAGATCCCCAAAGGATCAGTCCCCAAACAATGGCGATACCGCTTACAGGCAGCCAGTTGACATTGCAATTGCCAGCTTATGCATTTGTTGTTTTGAAGATCCCCCTGCAATAGATCAGCGTGCAGAAAACAACTGGCTATTCCCCAATGGCAACCGGAACCGGGAGCCAAACTTGAGGGTGATGACAATGAAAGGGATGCTCCTGTACGCACTATTCACTCGTTACTTCTTATGATGCATTTCTCTGTTCATTGTCCCTGAATCCGGGGGATATTCATGGAGGACAGGATTGCTTAGAAAACCAGTGACAGTTTTGCCAGTGCGCTGTTGATCCGTTGCATTTCTTCACTGTTCAGTTTGATATCTGCAGCTTTTGCATTTTCAGTAGCCTGTTTGGCATTACGGGCGCCTACCAGTGCAAGTGTGATGCCCGGCTGGCGCAGGGTCCATGCGATCACCAATTGCCCCAGGGTGGCTTGTTTGTCTCCTGCCAGGGGGCGCAATTCATCCAGGAAGGAATTGATCCGGCGGATATTCTCATCCGTATAAAAACGATTGCCCTCACGGGTATCACCACTGTTAAAAACATGCCCGGGTTTTATTTTGCCGGTCAGCAGGCCGCGTTGCAGCGGGCTATAAGCAATCACCGATTTTTTATGTTCCAGGCAATAGGGTACTACTTCCTGCTCAATGTCCCGGAAGACCATACTGTAGGGCACCTGGTTGGAAGCAAGCGAAAGTACTTTTTCTGCAGTCTGCATCTGCGCAACGTTATAGTTGCAAACGCCGGCCGCGCGAATCTTTCCGTCCTGTTGCAGTTGCAGTAAAGCTTCCATCGTCTCTTCGATGGGAGTGCTGTTATCCGGCCAGTGTATCTGGAAAAGATCAATATAATCTGTCCCCAAACGCTTCAGGCTGCGCTCGCATTCTGTTATCACACTTTGCTTACCGGCATATTTATACACTTTAATAGGGGTACCGTAATTATCGATGCTGTCAAAAAAATATTCTCCTTTGTCGAGATCCCAGCGTAATCCGAATTTGGTGAGTACCTGAACCTGGTCCCGCTGCATGGATCTGAGTGCATCTCCCACTATTTCCTCACTCAAACCCTGTCCGTATGCGGGGGCTGTATCGATGGTAGTCACGCCCATTTCATAAGCAGCTAGAATTGCTTCCAGGGCTTCCTGCCTGTCAGCACCGCCCCACATCCAGCCACCAATAGCCCATGCGCCGAAAGTAATGGCCGATCCTGTAACTGGAGATTGCCCGATTGATCTGTATTCCATCTATGTTTATTTTGCTTGTCTGGGCGGAAAGTTAGGAAAGAATTATAAAAGCGGTATTGGGATTTGATAGGTTCTCTTTGTCAGCAAGCCAGGCGGGAATTCATGTATGTGCAATTCCTTTAAAATTCCTAACTTACTGTCCGCTATTCGCTATCTAAAAATCATTGCATGCCATTCGATTCCACACAACTCAATACCAGGGCAAAAGCTGCCAATACTTATGATGCTATTGTAATCGGTTCCGGTATCAGTGGCGGCTGGGCCGCCAAAGAACTGACTGAAAAAGGTTTGAAAGTGCTGATGCTGGAGCGCGGACGCAATTTCGAGCACCTGAAAGATTATAAAACCGCATCCTGGAATCCCTGGGATTTTCCGCATCGGGGGCATACCACTGCAGCGCAGCGAAAAGCCTATCCGGTCATCCATCGTGGCTGGGCTGCTGCCGAGGCCGTCATGGATTACTGGGCCAATGAACAGGATTGTCCCTATGTTGAAGTGAAACCGTTTACCTGGTGGCGGAGTTACCAGCTTGGCGGACGCTCTATTCTTTGGGGTCGGCAAAGC
>CAZAOR010000385.1:0-2794 GCA_964486805.1 uncultured Sediminibacterium sp.
GCTAAAAGAAAATTCAGAAAGACCAATCTGCGGATGTGCGGCGATCGGAATAGGAGAAGGGATTTCATTGTAGACAGTAATTTGATAGGTTTATCCGTCAGCTACAAAGTCGCTGCATAAAATGATTCGGACAAATAATGACCATTTCCGTTCATCCAGGTTAAACAGACCTGGATGAACGAATGGTAAATTAAAATTCAAACTGGCCAACCCCATCGGGGCCTATTGCCAAACCGGATTTTGTACAAGGTTGGAATTGGCATCCAATTCGGATTGGGGTATCGGGAATACCGAGGACTTGGCACCGGCAAAAGACGGTGCATAACCTGCCACCTTATCATTGAGTGCAGTCTGAAAAGATTGTTGCACCAAACCCCAGCGTTTCAGATCAAAGAAGCGCAGGCCTTCACAAGCTAATTCCACCCTTCTTTCATGCCGTACGATCTGTCTTAGCGCATCCTGGCTTAGACCGGTTCCTTCTACTGCTTCTACTTTCGGCATGTTCACACGGCTTCTAACCTGGTCTACCAGCGTATAAACTTCGGGTAACTGGTTCAGTTCCACCAATGCTTCTGCGCGCATCAGCAGGACATCGGCATAACGGAGTACAATGAAATCCTGACCGCCCGGTGAAAACACGGCAATGCCCGTAGAGGAAGCGCCATTACGGAGGTACTTTCGCAGGCCATACGTAGTAGCGGTATTGCCTTTGAATATCGTCTTAGTGTCAATCAGGAAGGTATCATTCTTGAAATAAACCGTAGCTGTCAGACGCGGATCCCTTTTTGCTTTTTCATTAGCGGCACTGTACAAAGGTGATTTGGTTATTGGGAGACCATCTGTGCAATAATAATCTTTTACAAGATTCGGCATGGGTTGCTCATCTACTTTCGGGAGCGCAGCATAAGTACCTGAAAAAAGCTCGCCGTTCTGAGAGGCATTCTGCACAAATCGAACGGAAAAAAGAATTTCTTTCGAATATTCTCCATTTTGTGTGAACAGGTCCGGATAACTGTTGTTCAGGCTATAACCCAGTGTCAGGATGCTGGTTGTAGCATCCAGTGCATTCTGGTAATCCTTATTGTACAGGTAAAACCGCGCCAATAGTCCCAGGGCTGCGCCTTTGGTTGCATAACCGTATTGGTCGCTTGAATAACTGGTCGGTAATACGTTGGCAGCAGCTTTCAGATCTGTTATAATCTGGGTGGCGATTTCCTGGTAAGTATTCTTCGGAACATAAGCCTGGTCCAGGGTTTGGACTTTTAAAATCAACGGGGCATCCTGGAAATATACTGCCAGATTCATATAAAACAGCGCCCGCAGGAATTGAGCCTGACCAATCAGTGCCTGCTTTTTGGTATCCGAAAGGTTAGCCGCGGGAATCAGCGAAATGTTTTCAATTGCCGAATTAGCGCGGGCAATGCCTTTGTAACAGGAAGTCCAGAGATCGCTGAACATACTGGTTGTCGGATTTACATTGCCGATCATAAAGTTTCCCGGGCCTTCAAATTTGTAGGAATTGTAACAGTTGTCACCGAAATTATCATACATCGGGAGGCCGGCGTTGCCGTTCAGGTTACCGCTATACAGGATGCGGTCCTGTAATACATCGTAAATACCGTTGATCCCGAGAAGGGCATCCTGTTCTGATTTCCAGAAAGTAGCCTGCCCGATTTGGGTCAAAGAGTCTTTGTTGAGAAAGTCTTTGGAACAGCCTGTCACAGACAGGATGCTTAATAAATATAAGATTCGTTTCATTGCTTTAAAATTTAACGTTCAGACCAAAGGTGTACACTTTATAGAGCGGGGTTAACTGGTCGGTTGTCGTGCCAGTTTGCCTTTCAGGATCAAAGTTTTTCATTTTTGTAAACGTGAGAATATTCTGGCCGCCTACATAAAAACGGACATTATCCAGGCCCAGTTTCCGGATAAAGGATTTTGGCAGGGAGTATCCCAGTTCGAGGTTTTTCAACCGCAGATAGGAAGCATCCTGTATGTAGAAATTAGAAACGACAGTGTTATTCGGGCCACCCAGACGGGGCAGGGTAGTGGAAGGATTGGTAGGTGTCCACCGGTTGATCCAGTAGGAGAGTGCATTGTTCCGGTCGCCATCCATCGGTAATTCCCCATTGCTGTTCAATAATCTGTCAACCCTTTGCACTCCCTGCATGGTCATATTCAGGTCAAAGTTTTTAAAATCAAGACCCAGGTTAAAATTATAGGTCCATTTCGGAAAGGGGTTTCCGATAACGGTACGGTCGTTGGCATCAATGATACCATCTGGCTTGCCCGCAGGGCCGGAAAGATCGGCATATTGAAAATCACCCGGAGCAGTCAGCGTACTGCCAAATTGTTTGGGTGCTTTGGCTACCTGATCCTGGCTTTGAAAAACGCCTGCTACTTTATACCCGTAGTAAGCGCCAAATGGCTGGCCTATCCGGATGATCGTGCTGTTATTGATCGTTTCAATGCCCCGGTCGCCCAACCCGGTTACTTTATTGTCGGCAAACCAACTGACACTGCCGCCGATAGCATAGCCCAGTTTGGCAAGTTTACCCCGGTAATTCAGCGTAAGTTCTACGCCGCTGTTTTCCATGCTGGCCGCATTTTGAGCTGCGAGGTTGGTAACACCAATGGAACTCGGAATCGGGAAATTGGTATACAATACATCGTAGCTGTTTCTTTTATAATAATCTGCGGTAACGGAGAGCCGGTTGTTAAATAAGCTGGCATCCAACCCGAGATCGTATTGTTTGATTTTTTCCCACCGGATATTCGGATTGGCCAGGCTGGT
>CAZAOR010000386.1:0-3222 GCA_964486805.1 uncultured Sediminibacterium sp.
GACGGATAGTGGATGCTGACCAGGCTTATGTAAATGGAGTACCGGTCGGTAATATCACGTACCAGTATCCCCCAAGACGATACGAGGTCCCCGCCCATCTGTTACATCCTGGAAAAAATACAGTGGTGGTACGCATCACCAATTTCAGTGGCAAGGGGGGGATGGTGCCCGACAAGCCTTATTATATTGCCGCTAGGGGTGATACCATTGATTTGAGAGGAGAATGGCGGTACAGGGTGGGACAGGTTTTTTTGCCCAGGCACGACGGATTGCAGGGCGGACAACCACAACAGCAGAATATGCCAACCGGGTTATATAATACCATGGTTCAGCCCGTTATCCCTTTTGCAATACGCGGTTTTGTGTGGTATCAGGGAGAATCGAATACCGGTAATGCCTTTGCATACCGGCAGTTTTTACCGGCATTGATCAATGACTGGCGCAGGAACTGGTATCACGGGAAAGACCTGCCCTTTCTTTTCGTGCAGCTGCCCAATTTCCAGGATATGCAATACCTGCCATCAGAAAGTAACTGGGCCTTGCTGCGGGAGTCACAGATGAAAAGTCTCAGCGTGCCTAATACGGCTATGGTAGTAACCATTGATTGCGGCGAATGGAATGATATACACCCGCTGGATAAAAAAGATGTCGGCGACCGCTTAGCGCTGGCAGCAAGAAAATTATCCTATGGGGAAACCGGACTGGTGGCATCCGGCCCTCTCTTTGAATCGGCTGACCTGGAAGACAATCATATCCGGCTGCATTTCAGTAATACCGGCAGCGGCTTGATAGCCAAGGGGCCGGATGATTCGCTGCATTATTTTGCTATTGCCGGCGCTGATAAGCATTTCGTATGGGCGCACGCAAAGATTGAAAATAATACAGTGGTCGTTTGGAGCAATATCATTCCTGCACCGAAATATGTACGGTATGCCTGGGCCGATAACCCGGATGGTGCTAACCTCTATAATAAAGAAGGATTACCTGCTTCCCCGTTCCGGACGGATCAATAGCCGCTTAGTGGATGGGATGTATGGGCAGTTCTGTTGATTACCGAGCTGGATGAAAAGCATTTGCCATCTTGCCGCCCGGTCAGCCGTTAACGGCATCATTATTTTCTTTTAGTCAGATCCATCCATTTGTCTCTTGCTTTCAGCATCTCTGCCCCGGCAAGCAATACCGGTCCCAAACCATGGGTGTCATCGATAGCTCTGGGGCGGGTATAATAATAATGCAGATCATCCTCTACGGAAGTGCCAATACAAATATCTTTTACCGAACCATCGGGTAATATCTTGCTGCACAAGCCCTGCCACCCCTGTTGGGCAATGCTGATATATTTCCTGGGAATCCAACCTTTATTAACTGCTTTGGCAACCGTATAAACCATCATTGCAGTAACGGAGGACTCGAGATAAGAGTCTGGTTTGTCCAGTATCTGATGCCATAAACCGCTGCTATCCTGGTAACGCGCAAAGCCTGCAATATCCCTTTGCAAGAATCGGATCAGTTCGGTTCTTTTTGGATGATTGTCAGGCAGGTAATCCAGTAATGCCGCCTGCGCAAGCGCTATCCAGCCGTTTGCACGTCCCCAGCGGGCTACCCCTTGCATATTTTCTTCTGTATAATAGGCATGAAAATAGAGTCCGGTGGATGTATCGTACAAATAACGATGAAAGTTTTCAATTTGCGTAATAGCGAAGTCAAAGTAACGGCTGTTGCCGGTTATAACGGCCATCCGGGCCAGGAAGGGAACACTCATGTAAGTATCATCCAGCCATAAAGTCATCTGATGGGGGCCTTTTCGGGCCAGCGTACCATCATTTAAACGGAATTGCTTGTTCATGATATAATCTGCCGCCCGTTCCAGGTAGGCTTTATAGCCAGGCTGAGGTTCCTTGGTATACACATCAGCCAGGCCTGCTGCCATTGCACCTACATCATCCAGTGAACCCATCCGGAAAACAGGACGGTATTCGACAGAATTATTGCCTGCATCAAATAGTTTTTTAAAATAGCCGAGGTTATCGAAAATAAAACGGAAGTTCTTTTCGGCATAAGCAGCATACTTATCATCTTGGAGTGCGGACGACAGGTTGATCATGCCAGATATTAGTACACCATTCACGTACAACCACTTATTGAATTTACTTTCGGCTTTTAAATCTGCTGAGGGTGTGAGGCCGTCCAGTGAGGGGTAAGTCTCCCGGGTTTTTGAATCGATAAACCTGAAGCTGGTAGATGCTAGGATATGATCTGCTACTTTTCGGACAGTTGATTCAACTACACTGGCATCCTGTCCCATGACGAAGCCGAACCCCAGACAAAAGGCTAGCAGGAAAAGCCACAGCTTTGTGTGGTCGGCGAGCGGGAAAGCAGGTCTTATTCGGGTCGTTTTCATGTATCATATAATTTAAACGATGTCTGGATAATAGTAATATACACTTTTCTCTACACACCAACCAGCGTTATGAAACTGCAGCATCTGTGAAATTGACCGGCTATTCGGTATGAAACCGGCGTATCTTTGCACTGTTGCATAGGGTATGGGTGTCATGCGGCTCTACATCCGTTACCCTCAAAAAGCTCTGCAGGTGCGGTTCAAGTCCGGTATAAATCCGGTTCAAGTCCGGTTTCCCTTCGTCTTTCTTCCGTCTTTCCTTCGGTATCGGCCCGTATTCCTTTCGCTTTATGACCGTACATATTTCGTTATTTCTTCGTTTTTCCCCTGTGCAGGGGAAGGAACAAGGAACCAGTATCTGACCAAGTACGGATAAGGTATTTATCACTCAAACATTTTCCTTTATTTTGCCATCTACCCTAAAGCGATTCAAGGTTGGTTGATATCATTTGTATTGGTCCCGTTACGCTTGATAAAATTATCACACCCGGCAATACGGCAGAGATGGCAGGCGGCACTTCCTATTATTTTTCGAAGGCCATCCGCCATACCGGAACCGGTTATCACCTGATCACATCGTTATCGGTAAGGGAAAGGCGGTTTGTAGATGACCTGCGGAATGAGGGCATACCAGTTACAGTATATGCCAGCGCACATACCCATTTTTTTGAGAATATTTATCCGGCAAATACCGATCACCGCGTGCAGCGGATACTGGGCATCGGGGATCCTTTTCCGGCAGCCGTACTGGCGGATATTAATGCCAGTATCATTCATGCAGGCCCCTTGCTGTCGGAAGACATACCGGAAGACCTCTTGCC
>CAZAOR010000387.1:0-3301 GCA_964486805.1 uncultured Sediminibacterium sp.
TGTGATCCTTCTACACCCAGGTAGCCCCGGCCATTATCGTCTGAATTAATATAAACAACCGCTTTCTGCTGCAGTTCCTTGATATGATCTTCCAGCCATTCGGTCGAACCCAGCAAGCCCGGCTCTTCTCCATCCCATGCACAGTACACCAGTGTTCTTTTGGGTCGCCATCCTTTTTTTACCATTTCCCCGATAGCTTTTGCTTCTTCGAGTTCTGCTGCTTGTCCGCTGATAGGGTCATTCGCACCATTCACCCAGGCATCATGGTGATTTCCGCGTACGATCCATTCATCCGGAAACTCGGATCCGCGAATGGTTGCGATGACATCATATGCAGGACGTATTTTCCAATCGAAGGCCAGCTTCAGATGCACTTTCGTTTTCCCTGGTCCGATATGGTAGGTCATGGGCAAACCACCCCGCCATTCGGGCGGCGCCACCGGCCCCTCTAAGGCAGCCAACAAAGGTTGCGCATCATGGTAACTGATCGGCAGTACAGGAATTTTAAGCAGGTTGGGTGCTTTGAGCCGGTCAAGGCGCAGTGCATTTTCTGTAGCACCGATATTGGGCGTAAGCGGATCTCCCGGATATATAACCATATCCATCACCGACCCGCGTTGCACCCCATATTCGTTTTTATAGGCTCCTTTCGGATAAACATCACCCTGAACATACCCATCATCCTTCGGATCAGAATAGATAATACAACCAATGGCGCCATGTTCCTGTGCCACTTTGGGTTTGGTACCCCGCCAGCTTCGGCCGTATTTGGCAATCACAATTTTTCCTTTAACATCTATGCCCAGCCGTTGAAGCATTTCATAATCATCAGGCAGACCATAATTCACAAAAACCAGTTCGCCTGTTACATCACCATCGGCGCTCCAGGCATTATAGGTGGGTAATTGCTCTGCAGACTGTCCCGATGTGGCATCTTGTGCCAGCGCCGGTTCCTTCAGCAAGGCGGTGTATTGGGTTGGCGATTCCATCTCCAGTACACGTGTGACGGGGGTAGGAAACAAAACCTGGTAGGTTTCAATCTTTGCATCCCAGCCCCACCGGCGATAATCTGCCAGTATTTTTTCAGCCACCACCTTTCCGCCGGGAGAACCGATATGATGGGGCACCGATGAAAGATCCCGGATCCGATTGCCGATACTGTCGGCATGCATCAGCCCGTCAAAGCGTTTCTCCAGTTGCTGCTGTGCTTCCGCATGTGCCGGAGAAAATCCTGTCAGTGTTTGTGCTTTCGTCATGGCCGACAGGCCGACTGCCAGACCTGTAAGTAATACCAGCTTTTTTTTCATTTGTGTAGGGGTTGCGTCCTGAAAACTTAGTTTGTATGTTCGACAAGCAGTTGGTCTGCTTGGGACTTTTTATTTATTCTACCATCAGTTCGTCTGAAAAAAGCCATCCGGGTTTGCCCGCTCCGGGATGTCCCGGCGGACAAGCGTCAATGATTTTGGCGGTTACACGAATATACCGGGCTTTTATCTCCGGGAATTGAACGGTGAAATCCCTGATCAATGGGGCTTTTTCCGTAGCCGGTATCTCGTTTTGAATCTCGCCCGCCTTCCGGTAGCTGATACCATCCGATGATACTTCAACTGTTACCGACTGCGGCAGGAATACCCAATCCCGGTAACGTTGCAGACAGCCCAAGCTAACTCGCCCAAAACTGGTCGCCTTTTGCAGATCTATCACCGCAACCATATCCTTGCCGCTGAATCCATGCCAGTGCTTGTTCAGGGCCAGCGAACCGCGTATGCCATCGGTCAGGGTATTAGGGCCATCTGCCGGATAGTAAGTGCTGGCAGGGTTGCTGTAACTGACCGTTTTCCCACTCGCCTTGTGTACGACAAACTGTTGCTGTGCAGGTGTTACGGACATTACGGTACCATTGCATACACTGATCGCTTTCAGCACCTGGGAGGAATGAATGGGGACGGGCCCGGTATAAAGCAAGCTATGATTATCAGGATTAGAACCGTCGGTGGTATACCGGATGGTCGTGCCTGGCATTTCATTTGAGAGCTCCGCCTCAATCTCTCCGTTTACTGTTTTCGGTGTAAAGGATACCGTAAAATTACCCTTGCTGTAATGTAACCCTTTTTGGTCAAAATATCGGAATGAGGGTTGAAGCCGCTGGTAAAAATCTGCCCAGTTTCTGGTAGCGGGCGGGCTCCATACAACTTCGGCGAGTGCCAGCATCCTTGGTAATACCATGTATTCCACGTGCTCTGCTGTTTTTACAAATTCTGTCCACAGGTTTGCCTGTGCCCCCATCACATATTTTGCCTGATCAGCATTGAGTTCATGGGGCACCGGTTCATAATCATATACCCGTTTCAATGTGTTCATTCCACCGATAGCGAGCGGTTCTCCTTCCGGACCTGCCTGGTAATGATCAAAATAACAGGGCGCTCCGGGCGTCATCACCACCTTGTGACCCATCTTGGCAGCAGCAATCCCGCCGGCTTCTCCACGCCAGCTCATAACAGCAGCTTCCGGCGCCAGTCCGCCTTCTAATATTTCATCCCATCCGATCATTTTCCTGTGATGGGCTATTATAAAGCGCTCGATCCGTTTCATAAAATAACTCTGCAGCTCTTCTTCATTTTGCAGGCCCTCTTTCTTCATCCTTGCCTGGCAAACCGGGCAATTTTTCCATTGTGTTTTATCTACCTCATCGCCCCCAACATGAATATAGGCAGATGGAAAAAGTGCCATGACTTCTGTCAGCACATTCTGCAGAAAGGTAAATACTGAATCATTGCCGGCACAATAAACCGAAGAAGCATTGGTATAATCGCCGCCTGTTAAGGGCAACTGTTTTCTTTTCGTACAACTCAATTGCGGATAAGCAGCAATGGCAGCAGCTGAATGTCCGGGCATTTCAATTTCCGGAACAATGGTCACATTTCTTTGTGCGGCGTACGCTACAATTTCTTTTATCTGTTCCTGCGTATAAAATCCACCATAGGTGGCGGGCTCCCCCTCCTTTGCCTGTGGGCGTTCACCCCAAACCTTATCTGTCTGATCTACCCGCCAGGCGCCTGTTTTTGTGAGTTCAGGATATTTTTTGATCTCAATCCGCCATCCCTGGTCATCAGTCAGGTGCCAGTGAAATACATTCATTTTATAACGGGCCATCAGGTCAATATATTCCTTGATGATGTCAGGCGAAAAAAAATGTCGGCTTACATCGAGATGCATACCCCGCCAGCGAAATCGGGGATAGTCCGTTATTTTCATGCAAGGAACCTGCAGGGCAGCATTGGTCCTGGTACCGGGGAGGGTC
>CAZAOR010000388.1:0-3400 GCA_964486805.1 uncultured Sediminibacterium sp.
TAGAAAGCGCCACATCCTGCTGCAGCAGGGACAGCCGGAAATAACCTGTGAAGCACAGCAAGAGAAAAGTAGGGATCAGCAGGCATACAAAAGCAACGGAAGCGATCTGCAGGGACCCGATCCCTTTCAAGTAATGGCCGACGAGATTAACATTGATGGCATAGAAAAAGGTAGCCACTAATACCAGCAGGGAGTAGGAAAGATTTTGCAGACTCACATTGGCGCCGGATAACAATAACAGGCAAAGTCCGATAAAACCCAGGGCGATACCGATCATTTTTTCTGCCCGGGCATGCATCCGGAAGAAAAGGATGCCGAGCAGGATGGTAAAGAAGGGTGTCAGTGCATTCAGGATGCCTGCAATCGCACTGTCGATCTGTGTTTCAGCCAGACAAAAAAGATAGGCCGGGAAAAAATTACCGAGTAAACCTGAAAGGATCACCAGTCCGAGCTTGTCGCGCGGCACCTGCCGGAATGAACGGATACTGAACGGGATCAGTACAAGTCCGGCGCTGAAAATACGCAGGGTAGCTACCTGGTAAGGACTCAGCCGTTGCATGCCGGCTTTCATCAGGATAAAGGAACTGCCCCAGATCAGGCAAAGCAGCAGGAAAAGCAGCCAGTTCAGCAGTTTACTGTTCAAGCAAGGGAATTTGTCCAAAATTGGGTTTTTTATGCCAGGGCAAAGCGATAATTTTAGAAAAAAGGGAGTAGTGGCAAAACCAGTTTTACCGGGTATCAGTACCCGGGCCCCGAAAGGGGCTTCCAAGTCATCTATTAAGGCAAAGACGGAAAAGATTTTAACAGAGTTAGATGAATTACAAAACCTTCTGTTTGCTGAGTCGAAACACTCCGTATTGGTGGTGGTGCAGGGCATGGATGCCAGCGGTAAAGACGGACTGGTAAGGGATGTATTCGGGAAACTCAACCCGCAAGGCGTACGGGTAACTTCCTTCAAAGCGCCCGTGGGCGAAGAACTGAAACATGATTTTCTCTGGCGCATTCATAAAGTGGCGCCTGCCAAAGGGGTGATACAAGTATTTAACCGGTCGCATTATGAAGATATCCTGGTGACCAGGGTCCACAAATGGTGCAGCGATGCTATCGCAAGGGAACGGATGGAAGCCATCAACGATTTTGAAAAACTGCTCAGTCGTCATAATGATACCCATATTCTCAAGTTCTACCTGCATGTATCACCGGAAGAACAGCACAGTCGCCTTGAAGAACGTATCCATAATCCGCAGAAACAATGGAAATACAATGCACAGGACTTCCAGGAAGCGCATCTCTGGAAACTGTATATGAAGATGTATGAAGACTGTTTCCGCTATTGCAATGATATTCCCTGGCAGATCATACCGGCAGACCAGAACTGGTATAAGGATTATCTTATCGCTTCATCACTGCATAAATTATTAAAAGGGCTGAAAATGCAGTATCCGGGATTGAAAAAACAGACATAAAGTCCGCAGTACAAACCAAGCAACAAAGCTTAAATCAGTTTACGCTCAAACCTCCTTCGTCCATCGAACTTCGTCCTTAATAAATTCCTTTTATTTCTGAAATTTTCCTATCTTATCCGCTCAATAAAATACGGCATATGGGAATGATGAAAGAATTCAAGGAGTTTGCCATGAGAGGCAATCTCGTAGACATTGCAGTTGCCTTTGTCATGGGTGCATCCTTCGGAAAAATCGTATCACCTTTTGTAGACGGGATCGTGATGCCCCTGGTAGGAATGCTGACCGGCGGAATCGACTTCAATGACAAAGTGCTGGTGCTGAAAGAGGGGATCCCTGCGGTAAAAGATCCGGCAGGAACCATACTCAGTAAAGAAGTAGCACCTGTGGTGATAAAATAGGGGTTTTTTTTAACCATTGTCTTTGACTTTATCCTCGTGGATTTTTCAGTTTTCCTGATTATCAATGCTTTTAACCGGATTAAAAAAGCGCCTGCCCCCGCACCCGCCGCACCACCCGAACCCAGCAGCACCGATAAACTCCTGATGGAAATAAGGGATAGCCTGAAAAAATAGTCCCAATCATGACTGCCCCGGAAGGAATCTTTTGGGGCAGTCATCTGATGACCGGAAACTGCTCGTAACGGGGTAAGCTGCTGAAAACAGCATATCTTTATATAGGCGGATGGTGTTGCATGGCCGCCGGTTTTTTATCGGCCCCAAAAACATTTTCTCCCAGACAGCATTCGTTCGTTGATGGCCCTTTGCGACGGTATTTCCGCCCATTATTACCCGTTTCCGCCTCGTTATCGCTTCATTGTTTTCCGTCGTATCGGACGAATAAACAACAAACCGATTCATAACCAGGTACAAAGTATGGCAAGGAACAAAAGACAAAATCCTAACCCCCCCCGGTGGATAATTATTCCCTGTCTTTCATGTTTTGTATAGCCGATTCGGTTTTCTTTGCAGCAAAGCATTTGCCGTGAATAATGTGAGTTACCAGATCAAACTGGACCAGTTTGAAGGCCCCTTCGACCTGTTGTTGTTTTTTATTGAACGGGACGAGTTGGATATCTATGACATTCCCATTACCCGGATCATCAAGGACTTTCTGGATTATATTCACCAGAGTGAAAAACTGAATATCGAACTCAGCAGCGAGTTTATTCTGTTTGTATCCACTCTCATGCGTATCAAGGCACGTTTGTTACTGCCCCGGAAAGAACTGGATGCACAGGGTAATGAAATTGATCCCCGCCAGGAACTGATCGATAAGATCCTTGAATACAAACGCTTCAAGGAAGCGGCTGCCCGTATGGCCGAAATGGAAGCAGAGCGGATGCTGATGATCAAACGCGGTAACCTGCAAAGGGAACTATCGATGATCGGGGAAGAAGCATCGGAGGGTACGGAAATTCAGACCATTACGCTGTTCAAGCTGATGAAGGCTTTCGAAAAAGTGATGCAGCGGGTACAGGAGCGGCAAAACAAGCCGGTACATACCGTAATCCGGTATAACTATACGATGGAAGGAAGCCGGGATTTTATGCTCGGTTTTGTACAGAAAGAGAAGACTGTGTCTTTCGAAAAAGCATTCGAAGTCTGCGAGAACCGCATCCATGCCATCTTCCTGTTTCTGTCTATCCTGGAACTCACCCAGCAGAAATACATGAAACTCCTGGTAGGGCAGGGCATGAATAATTTCATTGTGGAATGGAATGAAAACCGCGAAGAAGACCTCGCCGACGCAGAATCGGATCAGCCGGTGCCTGATTTGGTACCATTATCGTAGGTACGAATTACAAAGTACAAAGTACGAAGTACGAACTACGAAGCAAAGCGGCATAGGGAATAGTCGAACTTCGTACTTCGTACTTCTAACTTAGTACTTTCACAGTTGTATGTAGCATTTCCCTTGCGGCGTCTGCGATACCT
>CAZAOR010000389.1:0-4352 GCA_964486805.1 uncultured Sediminibacterium sp.
ACTTAGCTGTGATGGTAAAGTGATTCTGTCATTCCCTGAACCAGTGAATGTTTATGGTGAAAGGATACAAGGTAAAATGCAGTTAACGATCGGAGACGGCGGCAGGCATATCAATCCCCTGATCAATCAACTATGAGCAGCAGCATGAAAAGGTATCCATTTTTTTGTAAAAACCGGGCGTTGATATGCTTGTTGATGTCTGTTGCTATTCCGGCTTATTTGTTGTCGCAGATACCGCAAGATGCGGCAAGGATCGCCGGACATATTTATCTGGACTCCCGCGCTGAACATCAGGGAACAACCGATTGGCAGATGTGCCGGGCCGATTCAGTAACGGCAAATGCAGAATGGATTTCTACAACAGATTATAGACCGGATGCACACTGGCAAACAGCCGTCGTTCCCGGAACCGTTTTGTATTCCTTGGTCCGGAATGGCGTATATCCTGATCCATATTACGGATTGAATAACCAGTTAGCACAGCATAGGATACCGGATATCGCACAAGCCGGCAGGGCATTTTATACCTACTGGTTTCGAACCCGTTTTTTAACACCCGCTTCTTTCCGCAATAAAACCGTTTGGTTACAATTGGATGGGATCAATTACCGTGCAGAAGTATGGCTGAACAGTCATCTGGTAACAACAATCAACGGGATGTTCCACGATACAAAAGTTGACGTAACGGATTTTGTCCATGCTGACGCAGAAAATGTTTTGGCGATTAAAGTACTGCCGGTGGATATACCGGGTACAAATCAACCCAAACCCTGGCGACCCACCGGGGAAAACAAAAATGGCGGCGATGGCAATATCGGCCTGAATACCACCATGCTGATGTCGGTAGGTTGGGACTTTACATTCAAGGATGGGATTCGCGACAGGAATACGGGTATCTGGAAAAGTGTATCCTTGTTTGCAACGGGACCAGTAGTGCTCCGGCATCCTTTTGTGCAATCCGTATTGACGCACCCGGCTTATGATACCGCCCGGGAAACAGTTTCCGTGGAAGTTGCGAATGCTTCCATGCGTACTGTTCGCTGTGTGTTAAAGGGTGCGATACCAGAAACCGGGGCCAGTTTTGAGACGGCGGTAACATTGGTCCGGTCAGAGCGTAAGCTGGTTCGGTTTACATCGGCAGATTTTTCACAACTCGTTTTTGCGCAGCCTAGACTCTGGTGGCCCAGGAACAAAGGCGCGCAGGCTTTGTATACGCTCTCCCTGAAAGTTTATACCGATGGGCAATTATCAGATTCCCTGAATACCAGGTTTGGAATCCGCGAGATTTATACTGACCGGAATGCGCCTGACAGTTCCAAGAATTTTTATGTGAATGGGCGTAAAATTTTTATCCGCGGCGCCAACTGGATACCGGAAGCAATGCTTCGGGCAGATGATAACCGGATGTATACAGAATTGCGTTATACACGACAAGCTGGCGTCAATATGCTCCGTCTCTGGGGCGGTGGTATTGTCGAATCGGATTATTTCTATCAGCTATGCGATGAAATGGGTTTGCTGGTATGGCAGGAGTTTTGGCTGACAGGAGATACCAAACACCCCCAGGATACGGATCAGTATTTTGATAATCTGCATGCAGCAGTCATGCGGATCCGGAATCATCCTTCCCTCATATTTTATGTGGCCGCAAATGAAGGAACGGAAGTGCCCGGTACGCAGGAAAGATTGCAGGACTGGGACGGTACAAGACCTTATCAGACACAATCAGAAACAGATGGCGTACATGATGGAAGTCCCTACCAGCAGGTAAACCCGATGCAGCATTATGAGAATACCGCTTCCGCCCGCGGCAGCAGGATTGACGGCTTTAACCCGGAATACGGGGCGCCCAGTTTTCCGGTTGCCGAATCTGCGAAAGAATTGATGGATAGTGCCGATCTCTGGCCGATTAATAAAACTGTATGGGATTACCTGGACGGAAATGGTTTTCATGGGATGAGCACGACATTCACCCAGTTAGTAAAAGCATACGGTACACCTTCTACCATAGATGCCTATGCCAAACAAGCACAGTTGGTCAATGCAATGAACGCAAAAGCTATCTGGGAATCCTGGAATGAAAATAAGTTTGGATATGGAAAACGCTATTGTTCAGGCCTTTTATTCTGGTACCTGAATTCCCCCAATCCGCAGGTGTGCGCACGCATGTGGGACTGGTCGCTGCAACCTACCTCGGCCTTGTACCATACCCAACATGCACTGGAACCCTTGCATGTGCAGTATGATTACCTGTCCAATAACGTATCTGTGTACAATGATTATTGGAAGAATTTTGTACACCTGCGCCTGTCTGCTGCCATCTATGATTTGCATAGCCGTAAAATATTTGATACCAGCATCCCGCTCCCATTACTGGGAGCCGATACCGTGATGAATAACCTGGCAACTCTGCAGTTCCCTGCGAATAAATCTACCGTCTACTTTATCCATTTGCAGATAAAGGATGCCAGCGGTAGTATCGTGAGCGATAGCTGGTACTGGCGATCCATGCAATCGTATGAGGGCGCCAAAACAATGACCGGACCTGCCACGGGCGGGTTTGCCTCGTTGAGAGATATGCCGGCAACAAAACTGGCTGTATCATTTGAAAAGACAGATGGGGATTACCGGATTCATTTGAAAAATACCGGTAAGCAACTGGCTTTTTTTACAGAGATCGAATGCATGGATCAACAACATCATTTGATCCGCCCATTGTTTTATTCAGATAATTTTATCACGCTCTTGCCAGGTGAAACCCGGATGATCAAACTGGAAACATTGTCCGGGAAACCCATGCCGGCAGGCGCCCGCTTACTGGTGCGTGGCTGGAACACCGAAACCCAATTGATTGACATTTCTAAAATCACAGTATATGCCCCTTAAAAAAATCTGTCTGTTAGCTGCCTGCTGTTACGCCCTGGCAAGCTATGCAAAGGACAAAGTAATTACCCAATATGGCGCAGTCTCGGACGGGAAAACCATCAATACCCGGTTTATACAACAGGCGATCGACGAGGCTTCCCGCGAAGGAGGCGGAAGGGTAGTAGTGCCTCCAGGAAATTTCATGACGGGATCATTACAACTCAAATCAGGGGTGGAACTGCATTTACAGGCCGGTGCTTGTTTACAAGGATCACATTCATTAGCAGATTATCAGCCGGTGCGGGGACGGAATGCCCTGATTGGCGCAGACGGGCAGGAAAATATCGCCATTACCGGAGAAGGCGTGCTGGATGGTCAGGGCCAGGAATTAATGCTGGATATTTTTATGCGGCTTCGAAGCGGCGAATTAAAAAGTGATTCTATCTGGTTGTATAAGCGTCCCGATGTAGGCAGGGCCCTCGTGGTATGTTTTTATGCCTGTAAAAAAATAAGGGTAAACGGAATAACACTGAAAAATGCATCCAGTTGGGTACAGGATTATCGGGGGTGTGATGGCCTGGATATTCACGGCATCACTGTACAGAGCACTGCTTACTGGAACAACGACGGACTGGATATTACAGATTCCAAAAATGTACGTGTTACCCATTGCTTTATCAATGCGGCCGATGATGCGCTCTGCTTGAAATCCTCTGATCCAAAGGGAATGTGTGAGAATTTTTATATAGACAGTTGTACCCTGCGGTCCAGTGCCAGTGGGCTCAAGTTCGGGACGGCCAATGCGGGCGGGTTCAGAAATATCACGGTCAGGAACCTGACTATTTTTGATACCTATCGCTCAGCCATTGCCTTGGAGTCTGTGGATGGCGGCGTTATGGACCATATCGATATCCAGTATGTGAAAGCACGTAATACAGGGAATGCCATCTTTATTCGGCGCGGTCACCGGAATAATGATGCCCGCATGAGTACCGCAGAAAATATCTATATCGCGCACGTACAGGTGGAAGTGCCTTTCCTGAAACCAGACCAGGGCTATCCGATCGAGGGTCCGCCCGATCACCTCAGACCCGGTATTGATAAAATGCCGCTGCGACCATCCAGCTACCATATCTATGGTCATCCCTATCTGCCTTATAACCTCATACCCGCTTCCATTGTTGGATTGCCTGGCTATCCGGTGAAAGATGTGGTGCTGGAAGATATTGAAATCACCTACGGTGGGGGTGGTGATAAAAATATTGCCTGGATTCCGTTGGATAAGATCAGCACCGTACCGGAAAACCCGGCACAGTATCCCGAGTTCTCTATGTTTGGTGAATTGCCTGCTTGGGGATTTTATATCCGGCATGCTGAAAATATCCAGTTCAAGCATGTACGTATCCGTTACCAGAAAGAAGATTTTCGCCCCGCTATCGTAACGGATGATGTAAAAGGATTGGAACTTACCGACTTTAAAATCGGTT
>CAZAOR010000390.1:0-4494 GCA_964486805.1 uncultured Sediminibacterium sp.
CGGGGCGCTTTTAGGGGATCGGATCCGGATGAATGCCATCTCCCATCCCAGGGCTTATATGCGCAGCCTGGCTACCCGGGATGATAATACGGCCCTGAGCGCTTATGTGCAGGACGCTATCGCTGCCTGTCGAAGCGCAGGCTTCGACCTGGTGATTGTGGAGTCGGCAGGTGTAGGCCAGAGTGATGCTTCCATCCTGGATGTATGTGATGTGAGTTTGTATGTAATGACCCCCGAATACGGCGCAGCCAGCCAGTTAGAGAAGATCAATATGCTGGACTATGCCGATCTTATCTGCATCAACAAGTTTGACAAAGCCGGTGCCCTCGATGCCTTGCAGGACGTAAGAAAACAATATAAACGGAATCATGGCCTCTGGCAAGCCGGAGAAGCAGACCTGCCGGTAGTGGGTACCATTGCCGCACAGTTCAATGATGCGGGAATCAATCACCTCTTCCAACTCCTGCTCAAGAAAACGGATGACAAATGTGGTACTGAATTTTCCGTGGCCAACGCAGAAACAGCACCAGTAACCATATCCGCACCGGTTGCCACATCTGCTCGCATTATTCCTCCCAAAAGAGTGCGCTATCTCGCAGAAATTGCCGATAGTAACCGGGCCTATGATCAATGGGTGAAAGAACAAAGCAGGCTTGCTTCTCAATATTATCAGTTGGATGGCACCCTGCAACAAATGGAACAATCAGCTACCGGACAAAATACAGCGGACCACCTGCGGCAGATGAAAGCAGCACTGGAGCAAAAAATGCATCCCGAAGCCCTGGCTTTATTGCGGCAATGGCCGGAACTACAGGCAAAATATCAGGCTGATTTCCTGGAATATGAGGTACGGGGTAAAACGATCCGCCAACCCTTGTTCAAACGTTCATTAAGCGGTAGCAGGATACCGCGTATCGTACTGCCCTCTTATAAAGACTGGGGAGATATTCTGCGCTGGCGCTTACAGGAAAATGTGCCAGGGGAATTTCCTTTTACCGCCGGGGTCTTCGATCTCAAACGACAAGGTGAAGATCCGACACGCATGTTTGCAGGGGAAGGCGGCCCGGAAAGGACCAATAAACGTTTTCATTATGTATCGATGGGCCAACCGGCTATCCGGCTTTCCACCGCTTTTGACAGCGTTACGCTATACGGTGAGGACCCGGATCATCGTCCGGATATTTACGGAAAAGTAGGGAACAGCGGCGTCAGCATCGCTACCATTGACGATGCAAAAAAACTGTACAGCGGGTTTGATCTCTGTGACCCCAAAACTTCCGTGAGTATGACAATCAATGGTCCGGCGCCAATATTGTTGGCATTTTTCATGAATGCTGCCATCGACCAGTTATGCGAAAAATGGATTGAAGCACATCATCAGTGGGATCATGTCAACAGCTTCCTGCGAAAAAAATATGCCCACCTGCCTGCGCCGGTTTATTATAATCCCGCTTCTCCGGAGCGACTGCCCGAAGGCCATAATGGGCTGGGGCTCCGCCTGTTGGGACTGAGCGGAGAAGAAGTATTGCCGGCGGATGTGTATGCAGACATTAAAGCAGAAGCGCTTTCGCAGGTACGGGGAACTGTGCAGGCGGATATCCTCAAAGAAGACCAGGCTCAGAATACCTGTATCTTTTCAACAGAGTTTGCCCTCAAGCTGATGGGAGATGTGCAGGAATATTTTATCAATCACCAGGTACGCAATTTTTACAGTGTCAGTATCAGCGGCTATCATATCGCGGAAGCTGGTGCCAACCCCATTACGCAGCTTGCTTTTACCCTGTCCAATGGTTTCACTTACGTGGAGTATTACCTGAGCCGCGGTATGAAGATCGATGATTTCGCTCCCAATCTTTCCTTCTTTTTCAGCAATGGCATGGATCCTGAGTATTCCGTGATCGGCCGGGTGGCGAGACGTATCTGGGCTAAAGCTATCAAACAGGTGTATAAGGGTAATGAACGTTCCCAGAAACTAAAATACCATATTCAAACCAGTGGCCGCAGCCTGCACGCACAGGAGATAGATTTCAACGATATCCGTACCACCCTCCAGGCCTTGTATGCCATTTATGATAACTGTAACAGCCTGCATACAAATGCATATGATGAGGCCATTACAACACCCACCGAAGAGAGCGTACGCAGGGCCATGGCCATACAACTGATCATCAACAAGGAATTAGGCACTGCCGTAACAGAGAATTTTACACAGGGTAGTTTTGCGCAGGAAGAGCTGACCGATCTTGTTGAGGAAGCCGTTCTGATGGAGTTTGAACGCATCAACGAACGAGGAGGTGTCTTGGGCGCAATGGAAAGAATGTACCAGCGTAACAAAATCCAGGAAGAGAGCCTGCATTATGAAACCCTGAAACATACTGGTGAACTGCCACTGATCGGTGTAAATACTTTCCTGAATAAGAAAGGCAGCCCTACCGTATTACCGGGGGAAGTCATACGCAGTACAAAAGAAGAGAAAGAACAGCAGATCCAAAACCTACGCGCATTTCAGCAAAGAAATGGTGCAAATGCTGCAAAAGCATTACAGCGACTGCAGGAAACAGCAATACGAAATGAAAATATTTTTGAAACGCTGATGGAAACAGTCAAATACTGCAGCCTCGGCCAGATAACACATGCTTTGTATGAAGTAGGTGGCCAATACCGCAGAAATATGTAATCTGTTTCGTAACTTCCGGCCTCATTTAAACCGGAATGGATGCGTCTTATTGTATGCTTACTGATTAGCTGTTTAGGAACCGTTGCGATAGTCAGCGCCCAGGATAAACCCAAGCGGTTTGATTCAACAATGAAACTGGGAAAATCCGGGTATCGGGTGATTTGTCGCAATACAAAACCGGATAGAAATAACATAACTGTCAGCCCAATCGGCTTTGAGAAAGATGTGCGTGATTTCAACTTCGAAATACCAGGCCGTTTGCGGAAGGCAGAAGTGGATGATCTCAACAGGGACGGATTTCCGGATCTGGTGCTGTATGTATTTCCAGAAGACTCACTGGAGAGAGGTAATGTAATCGGCATTGCTTCTGAAAAGAATGAAACGGTTGCACCGATTAGTTTCCCGGATATTTACAATGAACCCAAATTCAGGGAGGGCTATCGCGGTCATGACAGTTTCGCATTAATGGAAGGATTTCTGGTACGAAGGTTCCCGGTCTATGATGCAGTACATCCCGACCAGGAGCCGGTCAATACCCGACAAATCACTTACCGGGTAGTACCTGGGGAAACGGGCGGCTATCAGTTCAAGGCAGTACGCAGTTATGATTTTGCCCGGAAATAAAATGGAAATTTCAGGAAAACTTAATGAAAGAGCCAGCAGCATCAAGTAATTGCTGTCTGAAGGGTATTATCTTTATTTCCTTAAAAACATCTCATGTTAAGATCTTTTTGCCTATTTGCCGGAATATGCTTTGCCCTGCCGGTAATTTCTCAAACCATCGAACAGGTGGAAGCCAATAAAGTAACCCTTCCTAACGGATGGAGCCTTACCCCTGTTGGCAGAAGCCTACCCCTTGGCGACCTGCCACTGAATATTGCGGTAAGCAGGTCGGGTAAAAGAATCGCCGTCACAAATAATGGGCAAAGTGTGCAGAGCATTCAGTTAATAGACCCCCGGGAAGAAAAAGTACTGGATAATGTGGTTGTGGCGAAATGCTGGTATGGGCTCACTTTCAGTGATGACGGAAAAAAATTATACGCTTCCGGCGGAAATGATAACTGGATACTGGTATATGATGTAAGTGCCGATAAATTACAACTGATAGACAGCCTATCGCTGGGAAAAAAATGGCCGAACAAAATTTCTCCTGCGGGGATTGCGCTGGATGACAAGGCTGGCAAAATGTATGTGGTCACGAAAGAAAATAATTCCCTGTATATCCTGGACCTGGCTACAAAAAAATCGGAAAGGTTCCAATTGGAAGGAGAGGCATACGATTGTGTTTTATCGCCTAATAAAAAAGAACTCTATATCAGTTGCTGGGGATGTGATAAGATATATGTATTTGATACCCATAAGAAGAATATAACCGATCAGATACCGGTCGGAGATAATCCCAATGAGTTATGCCTCAATAAAAAAGGCAGTATCCTGTTTGTAGCCAATGCGAATGACAATTCAGTTTCCGTCATTGATATTGCCAAACGCAAAGTATTGGAAACATTGAATGCAGCATTGTATCCCAATGCGCCAAGCGGATCAACCACGAACGGACTGGCATTGAATGAGAAAGAAAACAGGCTGTATATCGCCAATGCCGATAATAATTGTCTGGCAGTATTTGACGTGTCACATCCCGGTGCCTGCACCAGCAAAGGATTTATACCTGTTGGATGGTATCCGACGAATGTGAAAGTCATCAACGGTAAACTGTTCGTGACCAATGGCAAAGGTTACCATTCGATGGCCAATCCTTATGGCCCGAATCCTTTTGGGAACAAACAGACGGTACTTTATCAGCAGGGAGACCCCAA
>CAZAOR010000391.1:0-2934 GCA_964486805.1 uncultured Sediminibacterium sp.
GATAATCGTGTTCGAAGAAATCGTTCGCTACATACAAGTCTTCCCATCCGTCGTTATTCAGATCCGCCGCCACTACACCCAGTCCGAAAGCAATTTCAGATCCATAAATACCTGCGGATGCGCTGACATCAGTAAACTTTCCCCCGTCATTCCGGTACAGGCGGTCGCCATTTACCGGATCCCGCACCAATCGGGCGGACGAGGTATATCCAAAATTATCAATGGATTTCGGGCTGTTGTTGAGTACAAAGCAATCCAGGTCACCGTCATGATCATAATCAAAAAACACCGCCTGCGTGGAAGCCCCGGTATCATCCAGGCCATAAGCATGGGCTTCCTCCCGGAAAGTACCATCCTGCTGGTTAATATACAATTCATTGGCCCGGTTATCGCCCGGAATGGTTCCGGCATTACAAACATAGATATCCAGCCAGCCATCCCCATTTACATCCGCCATGGTAACCCCGGTATGCCAGTGATGCGTACTACTGATCTTAGCACCGGCGGTAATATCCTGGAAATGCATATTACCCAGGTTACGATACAGTTTATTCTCGCCCTGGTTGGCGGTCAGAAATATATCAGGTTTTCCATCATGATCAATATCCCCGATGGCAACGCCCCCGCCATTATAGAAATTGTGATAATTCAGGATATTCATTTCCCGGGAATCGGTAACCCGGTTGGCAAAATGGATACCGGTAGAGTCAGCCGGAACGGATTCGAAAAGCGGGGTGTTATTTTCGGGATTCTTATCCTGCTTACAGGCTGCAAGTCCGCCGAGCAGGCAGATCACACCGATGTAAGCCCTCTTACTCCAGAGGCGCATAAGAACCGGGTACAGGCGATACGGATCGCGCAACATCTTTGTTTTGACTGTTTTGTCTCTCATCACGACTTAACACTAAAATTTTAAGAATCCCTTATCAGGATTCGGCCGCCGACCGGGACCTGCATCCTGATAAACCCTTATTTTGCAGCAAGGAAATTTCCGTCAGCCCATGAAAAAAGTTCTTTACGCATTCATCACCCTTTTCCTGCTTGCTATGATCGCTGCCTGGGTACTGATCCCGGCGAAACTCACTATTTCCAGCGCTGTTGCCATTCCTGCCACAGATATCGGAACCGAAAGATTCCTGGTCAACGAAAACGCCTGGCATCGCTGGTGGCCTGGTCATCCCGCTGCTTCGGATAGTCTTTTCGCAATGAACCAGGATCGTTACAGGCTGACCGAAAAGTTTTATAAGTCTGCCAGTATCCTGATTCACCATGGTGCGGATACCCTCCCATCCAAAATATTCATCATCCCCTTTCAAATCGACACGGCTGTCGTTGAATGGAAATGCACGATGCCATCGGGTATCAACCCTTTTACCCGGTTCTCTGCCTATCTTACCGCCCGGACTATCAAGCGGAATATGGACAGTGTTTTAGCAGGTCTCAAAAGTTTTCTTTCCAGCCCTGAAAATGTGTATGGCATAAACATTGAAAAGGTTTCAACCAAAGACACCCTCTACCTCAGTTTCAAAAAACTTCTAGACAAGCAACCATCCACCCCGCAGATTTACCAGTTGATCCGGCAAATCCAGGCTTATGCAACTGCCAAAGGCGCCAGGCAAACCGGTTATCCCATTTACAATGTCACCCGTATAACCGATCAGCGCCTGCAACTGATGGCGGCCGTTCCGATCGACAAAGCCCTGCCTGATAAAGACGGCTATGCCATGAAACACATGGTACGCGGCAGCTTCATGAGTACGGAAGTAACCGGTGGTGAATATACCGTTGCAGCCGCTTCCCGGAGCCTGTCGCAGTTTTTCAGTGATTACCGCAAAACCTCTATGGCAATGAACTATACCATGCTGATCACCGACCGCTTACTGCAACCGGACAGCACCCGTTGGATCACCCGTTTATACGAACCCGTTTTCTAACGGCGGGCCGCACGTATTTTCAGCGGTTGCCGGCCAGCCATTGGTGCATCTGCAAAACGCAGGATCAGGGCACTGTCATTATTTCTTGCCAGTACGATCGCATCCCTTCCACCGATCTTTATCGGTCGCATATGCCGAACCTGGCCGGTAATGGTTAATCCGTTCAGGCTTTCCGCAGCGAACTGCCGGTTACCCTTGTTGATAAGCAAAGTGCCGAAATCGGCATCATAACGTCCCATCTGTATATTACTGCCATAGTAATTACCGGCAAGCAATATATCAGGCAGGCCATCACCATTGGCGTCGACTACCAGGGCATCCCGGTATGAGCTTAACTGTGCCAGCCAGGGCATGGATACCGTACTAAACTTTCCTTTACCATTATTGAACAGGATGGCATTGTCGAAATAATCTGCTTTCAGTATCTCGGACTCCTGCAATTTCGCCTGGGAGAAAATATCCGTGAGACTGGCTTTGGCAAAATCCTCCGCATAGAGATATTTTTTCTTCAGAACAGGCAGTTGTTTCTGCAGTTCATCCTTATTCGCAAAAGGTATTTCTCTTCCTGCCAGGAAATAAGTAAGCACCTGTTCTTTTCTTCCGTTGCCGTCAAAATCATTGTAATACAGTTTTACCGGTTCGGTGGCACTGGCACGCAGGCGGCTGTTCTCACCCAGGTTACCCGCTATGAAATCGATATTGCCATCCTGGTCGAGATCCACAGGCAGGATAAAATTCCACCAGCCGGATTTCTCCGTCAATGATTGGCGGGTGAAATGACCGTGATCATTCATCATGGCTTCGATACCGCCCCATTCCAGGCTGATCACCAGGTCCTGGTCCCCGTCCTTATCGATATCGGTCCAGACACCCTGTGTGACCATCCCGATCTTTTTCAGGCCCGGTGCTGCCTGGTCTGTTACATCCCTGAAATGTCCCTTCCCGTCATTTTGCAGGAGATAGGAATCCGGCATCGTACCATACTGCCAGGGTATGGTGC
>CAZAOR010000392.1:0-11343 GCA_964486805.1 uncultured Sediminibacterium sp.
TGCTGCATGGCTTACGAGCAAGAGTTCACTGCGCTTTAACCTGATCACGGGTAAAGAGAAAACTTACCAGGCCTGGTATGGTGTGCCTGAAAACCTGCTGGCTTCCGACCGCACTTACAACCCCGCAGGTACCGAAAAACCCGGCGCCCCCTATGATAATCAGACGGACAACTACAGGCAAACCCATTACCAGTTATTTTTCAACCATGCCTTTAATGCGCGCTGGTCATTGAATACGGCAGTTTTCCTGACAAGAGGGATTGGCTATTATGAAGAATATAAAGCGGCGCAGAACTTTTCCGATTATGGTCTGCCAGATATTACCCAGGGAAACACGACAATCACCCAAACAGACCTGGTGCGGCGGCGCTGGCTGGATAATTATTTCTATGGGCAGATTGCGTCCCTGCAATACAAAGACAATCGGAATGAATGGACATTGGGGGGAGGATGGAATGTTTATGATGGCAAACATTACGGTACAATCCCCTGGGTGCTGACCGGTACCACCCCGCCAGCAAACTACCGCTATTATGATTATCCGGCCGTTAAAACCGATATCAATCTCTATTCGAAATGGCAAAGGCAGTTAGGTAATCACTGGACCGGTTTTGCCGATCTGCAATACCGGTATGTTTCGCATACGATGACCGGTTTCGAAGGCAATCCCTCGCTCGATATCAGCCGGCAGTTTCATTTTATCAACCCGAAACTCGGCTTCAACTATCAGCACAATGACTGGAAATGGTACCTGAGCTATGCTTTGGGACATAAGGAACCCAACCGGGATGATTTCCAGGCCAGCCTTGCCAGCCAGCCAAAAGCGGAAACCCTGCATGATATAGAAACCGGGTTTGAACGCAAGGGAAATCATTACAAATTCGGCGCCACTTTTTATTACATGTATTATTACAACCAATTAGTGCTCACCGGCCAGATCAATGATGTTGGATCTTATACCCGTATCAACATACCGGATAGTTACCGGCTGGGGCTTGAACTGGAAGGAACTTATACGCCTGTAACCTGGATGCGTTTTTCAGGGAACCTGAGTCTTAGCCGGAACAAGATCGCTTCTTTTACAGAATACATCGATAATTATGATAATGGTGGTCAAAACGCCGTGCCGCATCATAATACGGATATTTCTTTTTCACCCTCGGTGGTTGGCAGTGCCACTTTTGGATTTTTTCCCCTTAAACAACTGGAACTGGATATCCTTAATAAATATGTCGGAAAGGAGTATATGGATAACAGCCAGCAAGAAACGCGCAGACTGAATGCCTTTTTTGTAACACACCTGCGTGCTGCTTATACCCTGCCGCATTTTCTGGGCGGAGAATGGACACTGCGGGCACAGGTAAATAACCTCTTCAATACCCGCTATGAGCCGAATGGCTATACCTATGTATACATCGCCAATAATATTCTTAACACGGAAAATAGTTATTACCCGATGGCTGGCACCAATTTCCTGGCTGCTATCAGCCTTCGTTTTTAAAACTAAAAGCCACGGGACAACAGCCTAGCTGCGATCCCGTGGCTTATTATCACAACACAACCAGCCGGTTTATTTTGCTATTCTTTCCTGCCAGGCCAGCATTCCTCCTGTAACATTCACAAGGTTTTTATAGCCCATGGTTTCCAGGATCAGACAGGCCTGTCCGCTCCTGTTGCCGCTGCGGCAGTAAACATAGACGGTTTCTTCCTTCAGATCATCAATTTCATCCGTCTGCATAGTCTGTACTTTTCCAAGCGGCAGCAAGATGCCACCAATATTAAATTCTGCGTGTTCATGCGGCTCCCGCACATCTACTATGTGCAGTTGCTCGCCGCTGTCCATCTTCGCTTTCAGTTCTTCAACGGTTATTGTTTGCATCGTATAGGTATTTCCGGTTATTGATTTTTTGTTGAGGATAATGAGTCGGGGCCGGGCGCAACGGAGCTGATGTACACATCCATCAACTGTCCCTGGCGAATCCGATTGGGCACTTTGTATCCGCTTGCACCTATGGAGTCTGTGAGCGCTTCCGGTGATTGCCTTACCACAAAAGCAGCAGCAGAATCGCGGATAGCACCTACGGGTACGATGGAGCCAATATTGATACTCATTGTTGCCAGATAAGTTCTTGCCTGGTCGAGCGTCATACCGATCAGATTGGGTACATTGATTTCCGTCCCTCCTACCCCGCTGCCCAGCACAAAACTCACCACGGTACCCAATGGCAGTCTGGTGCCCGGCTTTACCGGATCACCATTGACCAATTGCTCGAGTACCGAATTTCTGGCGATATCAGGTTTATAGCTGACATCCCCCAATTTCAATCCCAGGCTTTGCAGGTACAGTTCAGCGCTTTTTATGGAGAACCCAGCCAGGTTGGGCATTTCAACCTGCGGGGGAATTACCCGGTTAACCGTGAGGTAAATCGTTCTGCCATATTTGACAAGTGCATCTGCTTCGGGAGACTGCCGAACCACTGCCTGACGTGCCAGGCTGTCGATAAAAACAGAATCCTGTATCAGGACATCAAATCCCTGGTCTTGCAGGGTTTTCTCTGCCGCCACCCAATTCTGACCAGTGACGGCGGGTACTTTCACGACTTTACCATAGGCCGTAAGCCAGGGTAAGGAAGTGAAGAAAATCAAAATCAGCAAAAACACCAGCCCGATTCCCGCAAGCATGTTGACCCACAAAGGTTTGGATGTGATATACCGGATCAGTTTCATCATGCGTACAAAAGAATTGGTATTCGGGCAAATTAGGACAACTCGGTGATATAATGAAATCAGCGCTTACGTGTGAGTGCCTGCTGCACCAGTTCCGTATAAAAATCCTTCAGGGACCATCCCATGGCGCGCACCTGCTGCGGTATCACACTGGCTTCGCTTTGACCGGGTACGGTGTTTACTTCTAACATATAGGGCCGTTGCTGTGCTTCCTGGTAAATAAAATCAATTCTCACTACCCCCCTGCAATTCAGTAATTGATAAACGGAGCGTGCGGCTTCCTCCAACTGCATCTGCATAGACGCCGGGATGACAGCGGGTGTGATTTCCTCGCTCTTCCCAAGGTATTTGGCTTCGAAATCAAAGAAATCATTGTGGGTAATGATCTCTGTAATCGGTAATACCCGGATCCCTGTCGCGCTTTCAAATACCCCGATGGTGAACTCTCGTCCAATGATGCATTCCTCTACCAGTACCTGGTCATCTTCCCTGAAAGCCTTATCCAGGGCTGCCGGCAATTCTGCAGCGGTATTTACTTTACTCATGCCAATACTGCTGCCGCCATTATTGGGTTTCACGAATACGGGGAGTTGTAGTTGTGTCAAGATCGTTTCGGGCGCCATCGCTTTATGACGGAAGAGATGCAGGGATTTAGCCACAGCGATACCGCCGAATGCAGCCACCGCAACCGTATAACGCTTATTGAATGTGAGTGCGGAAGTAGCCGCATCACAACTGGTATAAGGCAGACCAAGCATATCGAAGTATCCCTGTAGTTTCCCGTCTTCTCCCGGGGTGCCATGAATACACAGGAGTATGGCATCAAACTGTATCCTTGTGTTATCCTGCCGGATCGAAAAGTCTTCCCTGTTAACCGGGCTGGGCCCTCCGTTTTCCGGGGTGTACCACCACCCCTCCCGGTTGATATCAATCCGATAGACATTGAAAAGATCGGTATCGATATTCGCACCAACGGTTACCGCACTTTTATAGCTGATCTGGGCTTCCCCGCTCAATCCACCCGTAACCAACGCGATGTTTTTCTTCATAAGGGTATTTGTGCGGCAAATATAAACCGGCAAATGCTATGGGGAAACTATCCGGCGTTAAAGCCTGTTGCAACAAATAAAAAAGGTGAAGAAACTGCCTGTCCCTTCACCTCATGAGACGGGAAATATCACCCGCCGTTACTGTTAGTTGCCTTCCGCAGGCAACTTGCCTATTAATACTACGATTAACAATATAAAGTTATGTCAACCGGCAAAAAAATGCAAGTATTTACTGCTAAAAGTTTAGCACATTAACTGTGCATTAAATGTGCATTTTGGCTTTCTTGGCCAGGAGGTCCTCAACCGTTTCGCGGTACATTTCATCGGGCACACAACAGTCAACCGGGCAAACTGCTGCGCACTGTGGCTCCTCGTGGAATCCCTGGCATTCGGTGCATTTATTGGGTGTGATATAATACGTATCGGTGCTAATAGGCGGGAAGCGCTGGTCGCTGGTTATTTGCGTACCATCCATCAGTGTAAAAGCACCTTTCACAGTGGTGCCGTCGGAAATAGACCACTCCACACCGCCTTCATAAATGGCGTTATTGGGACATTCGGGCTCACAGGCGCCGCAGTTGATACACTCTTCAGTAATTTTGATTGCCATACATTAATTTTTTGTTGGTTGAGCAATTCTACATTTGTATTTCAAAAATACGGCTGATTGATGATTTTACAAGAACGAATTGACCTGTTGGTTCGATTAGGGGAATAGATGCGGGAAAACACCGGCGAATGGATGGCTGTTCGCGAAAAAGCATCCCGGGAAAACCCCTGGTTTATTCCCCAATTTATCGATACGGCCGTTGAACGTATCTGCTCCTCATTCCTGGATAAAACATTACTCGGGCAATGGGCGGATCAATATCAGTTACCCGCCCGTAATGACCAGCCTCAAACGCTGGGACTGGTGATGGCCGGTAATATCCCCCTGGTGGGTTTCCATGATTTTTTGTGCGGGTGGATCAGCGGACACCGGCTTCGTATCAAAACATCATCCAAGGACCATGTGCTGTTTCAACACCTGCTGGAGCAACTGACCAAATGGTCGCCGGATACCCGCGACAGGGTCCGGATCCAGGAAAGATTAAGCGGTTGTGATGCCTATATTGCCACCGGCAGCAATAATACGGGCCGCTATTTTGCCTACTACTTTGGCAAATATCCGCATATTATCCGCCGGAACCGCACTTCGGTCGCAATCCTGGACGGAACAGAAACACCCGCCGAACTAAAAGCACTGGCGGAAGATATCCAATTGTATTTTGGCCTGGGCTGTCGGAATGTGACCCAATTGTATGTACCCCCCGGTTATGATTTCCTACCCCTGCTGGAAGCCCTGCGGGACTATTCTTTCCTGATCGATCATCACAAATACAAGCATAATTACGACTACCATCTTGCCCTGCTCATCATGGGTAATAAGTTTTATATGACCAATGATTCCGTTGTACTGACAGAAAATCCTGCACCCTTTGCACCTGTGAGCCAGGTACACTACGTCTTTGAAACTGATCCGGCTGCGGCATCCGGCAGGCTGCTGGTAAACCCCGATATCCAGTGCATTGTCGGACATGGTCATCTTGCTTTCGGACAGGCCCAGACACCGGGGTTAACCGATTACGCAGATGGAGTGGATACCCTGGCTTTTTTGTCTGAATTACCGCCGACCGCAGGATAAATACCTTATTCGCAATATTTTACCCTCGGAATTACGTAAATTTGTAGCATCTACGAGGATTGCCGTAAAACATTTGTTAAATGCTGCTGCATAGGCAACTGTCAATTAAACAGCTTTGTTTATTTGTTATCAGAAAGGCATGGAATTTGACATTTACACCTATAAAAGCTTAGACCGATGAAGATGCAACTAAAAAACCTGTTAGTCATTATTGCCATCAGTGCTGCTACTGCCTTGCTCAGCGTTTGGGGTTACGGCAAGTACATTCAATATCAAACGGCAGGCGTACAGGATCCGGGCAAAGTACCCGTAAATTATGCCGGTTTTTTCGGTAACAACAATAATAATGCAGGCAGTCCGGTTGATTTTACCCCTGCAGCTACTGCTGCCACCCCTGCGGTGGTGCATATTAAAACCAAGACAAAGGCCCGCCAGGTCAGCAGCAGCGGTCAACAGCGTTTCCGCAATCCTTTTTCGGATCTTTTCGGGGATGATTTCGGAGATTTTTTTGGCGGCCCGCGCATGATACCCGAACAGCGTGCCAGCGGAAGCGGTGTGATCATCACAGCAGACGGATTCATCGTGACCAATAACCATGTGGTAAACGGAGCGGATGAAATCAATGTTACCCTTTCCAACAAGAAATCTTATAAGGCAAAAGTCATCGGCACGGATCCCAATACGGACCTGGCTGTCATCAAGATTGATGCACATGATCTGCCCTACCTGGTATATGGCAACAGCGATGATGCGAAACTCGGACAATGGGTACTGGCAATCGGTTACCCCCTCAACCTGGACGTAACAGTGACTGCCGGTATTGTCAGCGCGAAATCGCGTTCCATCGGCATCAATGACCGTCAGAGCAATACAGCGATTGAGTCATTTATCCAGACTGACGCCGCTGTGAATCCCGGAAACAGCGGGGGGGCCCTGATTAATACCAATGGCGAACTGATTGGTATCAACTCTGCCATCGCCTCCCCCACAGGATCGTATGCCGGTTATTCCTATGCCATACCGGTAAATATTGTGAAAAAAGTAGTGACTGATATTGTGAAATATGGTACCGTACAAAGGGCATTTATCGGCATCATGTATCCCAGAGAAGATCTCACAGATGATGAAAAGAAAGAGTTGGGGCCGGACTATAAGGAAGGAGATGGTGTATATGTGACCGATGTATCTACCGATGGTGCCGCCGCAATTGCCGGTTTGAAAAAGGGAGATATCGTTACCAAGATCAATGGTGTTACGGTTACCAGCGGTCCTGAATTACAGGAACAGGTAACCCGGTACAAGCCCGGTGATCGCATCTCCCTGACCTATAAGCGGGGCGGTAAGGAAAATACGGTTTCCCTCACCCTCAAAAACAAAGTAGGCACCACCGAAGTAGTGAAATCCACCGGTATATTGGAGCAATTGGGTGGTGAACTGGCTACTGTTGACAGCAAAACAGCCTCTGCCAACCAAATCCCCGGCGGAGTCGTGGTTAAACATGTTGGGGACGGACTGTTGAAAAAGACCAGGATGCAGGATGGATTTATCATCACCAGTGTGAACGATGAGGATATCAAAAATGTATCGGACCTGGAGCGCATCCTGAATGCCAATAAAGGCAGGAAAGTGAAAATTGAAGGGATATACCCTGGATATGAGAGTACGTATCCTTACCCGCTTGATTTAAGCGGACTGGAATAGAACGGTATCCCTTCTGCTATATAGAAAAGAGGAACGATCCTGCGATTGTTCCTCTTTTTTATGGTAACAGGTATCAGTTTGTTCTATTTTTTCAAAGAACCCCTCCAAAAGACCAAAGAGCAGAGACCAAAGACTAAAGGCTTTCTCTCACATACACAAAAAACTCACCTGCCTGCAATTCAAATGTCTGCGGTCCATTCATGGGGAAAACCATGCCGGAAAAAAGGTTCCTGAAATCTCCCCGGATCCAGGGATGATCGACTTTTATTTTTATTCGGTCCTGCCCGGATACATTCAGCAGTACCAATACGACTGCCTCGTCTTTTTTTCTCAGATAAGCCATCAGTTTATCATCATTCTCCGATGGAAGCAGGAAGGTTTCCCCCTCCCGGATAGCCGGACTTTTGCTTCGCCATTGCAAAAGGGTGCGATAAAAAACATCCAGTTGCAGCGGCTCGTTCCATTGAATGGGGTCTTTATCAAAAAAAGCCAGGCGATGGGTATTGGGGCTTTCCTGTCCGCTGTACACCAATGGGATGCCGCCTGTCCAGGTTGCTGTAAAAACGGCCCAGGCACGTGCGGATTTGCCATACTTTTCGTATTCCGTACCATTCCAACTATTTTCATCGTGGTTGCTGGTAAAATACATTTTCCAGGAGCCAGGGGGATATGCACTGGTGTAAGTATGTAAGGTGTTGCGTATATCAGCCAACGTTACTTCATTCCGGGCATATTTTTCGGTAAGATGCATCCAATCCCAGGCATAGCTGATATCGAATACATCGTGGTAACTGGGTGTCTCTGTTTCTGCCAGCCAAACCAGGGGTTTGATCGTATCACAGGCTTCCCGGGCCTGCTCCCAAAAATCCAGGGGTACCAGGTGGGCCATATCGCAACGAAAGCCATCAATATCGAAGGCCTCTACCCAGTATCGCATGGCGCTGATCATTGCCTGGCGCATTTCCGTGTTCGCATAGTTCAGATCGATCACGTCTTTCCAGCCATTTCTTTCCGTGAAATTACCAGCGGCATCCTGCTGGTACCATTCCGGGTGCAGGCTGGTCCATTCGTGGTCCCATCCGGTATGGTTGGCCACCCAATCGATAATGACTTTGATACCACATGCATGGGCGGTTTGAACGAGCGTGCCAAAATCACCGGCATGGCCGAATTCGGGATTGGTGCGTACATAACTGCTGCAGGCATAATAACTCCCAAGGCTGCCCTGCCGTTTCAGCAAACTGATGGGTGTAACCGGCATTAACCAGATGAGTTGCACACCCATTGCCTTTAACCGGGGCAATGATTCCGAAAAAGCATTGAAACTGCCGGCCTGTGAATATTGACGGAGGTTCACTTCGTAAATATTACAGCCACTTAACCAGGGAACGGTAGAAAATTTTTTCAGCATATCTCAGTTGTGTGCGTACAAAGAAATAGTTTTAGTGTCAGAAGCACATGAGCACGCAACCGAAACTGGAAAGGAAGATAAGCTTGTTACAGGCCACAGCCATCAACATGACGGATATGGTCGGCATAGGCCCTTTCGTTGTATTGAGCGTGGTAGCAGAAATCCTGAAAGGCCCTTGGTTTCTCTATGCCTGGATTGCAGGCGCCATTCTTTCCCTTGTTGATGCCATGATCTGGAGCCAACTGGGCGCTACCTACCCGTTTGCGGGGGGAAGTTACAACTTTCTGAAAGCAGGTTATGGCCCCAGGTGGGGAAAATTGATGAGTTTTTTATTCGTGTGGCAAACAATGATTCAGGCGCCCCTTGTAATTGCGTCAGCCGCAATCGGTTTTGCACAATATGCCGGGTTCCTGGTGCCCCTTTCCGAATGGCAGTCAAAACTGATCAGCGGCCTGGTTGTCATTGCCATTGTATTCCTGCTTTACCGTAAAATCGGAGCCATTGGCCGTATCAGTATCCTGCTCTGGTCGGGTGTACTCTGTATCATGGCCTGGATCATAGGAGGCGGTATTCTCCATGGCAATTTTATGCAACCCATCCGGGATCTGCAGCAACCGCCTGAATGGAATACTGCTTTTGCAGCCGCTTTGGGCTTTGCCAGTGTCAAATCAGTATATAGTTATCTGGGGTATTATAATGTCTGTTACCTGGGCGGAGAGATCAAGAACCCGGAAAAGAATATACCGCGCAGTATGCTCATCTCCATCCTTGGCATAGCCCTGTTATACCTGCTGATGAATATCAGTGTGGCATCTGTTTTACCGCCAAAACAAATCCAGCAAAGCCATTTTGTGGTTAGTGAATTTGTGCAGCGGATCGCCGGGCCTGCTGCGGCTACTGTTGCCACTGTTTTGATCCTTTGGGTGGCGTTTGCCTCGGTATTTTCTGCCACCCTTGGGTACAGCCGTGTGCCTTATGCAGCCGCTGCGGATGGCGCTTTTTTCCGGATTTTTGCCAAACTCCATCCTACCAAGCATTTCCCGTATGTATCGCTGTTGTTCCTGGGAGCCCTGGCATTTATATTCAGTCTGCTGTTCAAATTGCGGGATGTGATTGATGCCATCCTTGCCATGCGGATACTCGTTCAATTTATCGGTCAGGGCATCGGTTTAATTGCCCTGGTGAAACGAAAGGGCCGCCAGCATTTTGCCTGGCGCATGCCTTTATACCCGGTACCGGTGATCGTTGCAATCCTTATCTGGAGCTATATCTTTATCTCAACCGGCCAAAAAATGATGATAGGGGGATGTACCGTTACACTTTTGGGTACGCTGGCTTATCTGCTGAAAGCCAGGCGCAACCGGGAATGGCCTTTTCAGCTGCCCGGGGGTTGAAACAAAAGTCTGCTTTTGGGAAAGAAAGGCTGCAATAGCCAACTGAGTATGACCACGGCTGCGGCGCCGATCACATTGAGCCAGAGAAAGCCCAGCCCGATTACCTGGTAACGATCCAATAAAAAGAAAGCGACAACGATCAGTTCCCCGATGATCGCAGCAATAAAGACAGCAGATCCGCCGATCTTTTTGCAATAGAAAGCAACCAGAAAAATACCCAGGATCACTCCGTAAAACAGGGAGCCAAGTACATTCACCGCTTCGATCAGGCTCCCCATCCCCGTGGCAAATTCTGCCGTAATCACGCAAAAAATACCCCAGGCAAATGTATATAATCGCGATACTTTGTATTCTCCCGCACATTGGGCGGCATCTTCGGGCGCATAACTTTGTTTGCGGAATCGCAGATGGAAATCTATCACCGTGCTTGATGCCAGGGAGTTCAGCGCTGCAGCAATGGACCCCCATGCTGCCAGGAAAATAATCGCGATCAATAGTCCCACCAGCCCCTTTGGTAAATAATCTACTACAAAACGCAAAAAGATATAATTGGTATCGCTCGTGTCTTCTCCTGGTAAGGCTTTTTGTAAAACAGCCCGGTAAGATTGCCGGATCTTGCTGAGGCGTTCAGTACCTTCCTGCATTTGTTTCTTGCGAAACGGATCCGGCACCTGAAGATATGCTTCATTCCTACCCTGCTGTGCGGTTTGCTCTAGCCGGTAGGCCTTTTCTAATTGCTGCAGGGTATCGCCAAAACTTGTTTGACGAGCTTTTGCAACGATGGTATCATTAAAAAAAACCGGTGCTTTATTGAACTGATAAAAGGTAAAGAGCAAGGCACCGATGAGCAGAATAGCAAACTGCATCGGTACTTTGACCAATCCGTTCATCAGCAAACCCATCCTGCTTTCGGAATTACTTTTGGCTGTGAGGTAGCGTCCTACCTGCGATTGATCTGTACCGAAATAAGACAGGGCCAGGAAAAATCCCCCGATAATCCCACTCACCAGGTTGTATTTATCTTTCCAATCGAACCCTTTCTCTGAAAAACCGGTGGTGATAATATTCATCTTACCCGAAGCTCCGCTGATACGCAATGCATCGGTCATCCCCATACCATGCGGCAGATAATGGACAATGGAATAACCTGCCAGGAACATACCCCCGAATATGATCAGTAATTGCAGTTGCTGGGTATAGGCTACTGCTTTGGCGCCACCGCTTACCGTATAAATAATCAGCAGCCCCCCCATCATGATATTGGTCCAGAAAATATCCCATCCCAATAAGGAAGAGAGAATAATCGAAGGAGCATAGATACTGATTCCGGTTGACAGGCCGCGGGATACCAGAAAAAGCAGGGAGGTGAATGTTCGG